>JBGTJY010000692.1:0-2554 GCA_041744855.1 Candidatus Hydrogenedentales bacterium | reverse complement strand
GACGCGCAGCGCATCCTGCGGGAAGTCACGGAGCGGTTTAGCGAAATCGGCGCGATGGCGACGCGCGAAGTGATGCGCGCGCACCAGGCGCTCATCTTCTCGCTCGCGAAACTGGCGGACTCGCGCGATCCCGAAACGGGTTCGCACTTGTATCGCGTGCGCGACTACTCGACGCTTCTCGCGGAGTTGTTGTCGGATCATCCCAAGTTTCGCGCAACTATCGACGCGAGTTTTATTGAAGGCATGTACTTGACCTCGCCGCTGCACGATATAGGGAAGGTCGCGATCCCGGACGGCATCCTCCTGAAACAGGGCAAGCTGACGGATGCCGAATTTCAGATTATGTCGACGCACACGACCATCGGCGCCGAAGCGCTCGATCGCGTGCTGCACTATTGCGATTTCGAGGCGTTCCACATGGCGAAGCGGATCGTGCTGTCTCACCACGAGCGATTCGACGGCCAGGGTTATCCGCATGGGGTACGCGGCGAGGACATCCCGCTCGAAGCGCGCATCATGACGCTCGCGGATATCTACGACGCGCTCCTCTCGAAGCGTGTGTATAAGCCGGCGTTTTCGTTTCGCGAAGCACGGGAACGGATCGCGTCCTCGGCGGGCGAACGCTTCGATCCCGTCATGACCGACGTGATGGTCGAGCACATGGACCGCTTCGAAGGCATTCACGCGAAATACGTGGACGGCACACCCGACTGGTAGGCGCCCTGCTGGTATTCGCCCTGCTGGTAAACGCCCTATTGGCAAGCGACTTTCGCTGCCGAGCGGCAATTCGCTATTATCGCCAACTTCGTTCTCTTTCGATGGCACGGGCAGGCCTGCTCCAGGCGCGGAAAGGATAGTTCCATGCAAAACATGACCGGAAAACTTTTGGACGGCCAAGTCGCGATCATCACGGGTGGCGGCCGCGGAATCGGCGCTGCGGCGGCGAGCCTGTTCGCGGCGCACGGCGCGAAAGTCGTCGTGAGCGACAAAGACGCCGAACCGACCTCGAGCAAAGTCGACGAGATCAAAAAGGCCGGCGGCCAGGCGATTGGCGTGCCCGGCGATGTGACCGATCCGAAGTTTCCCGACAAGCTGATCTCGTCCACGATCGACGCGTTCGGCAAGCTCAACATCATCGTGAACAACGCAGGCTATACGTGGGACGGCATGCTGCACAAAATGACGGACGAGCAGTGGCAGGCGATCATGGACTGCCACACGACCGGACCGTTCCGCATTATCCGCGCCTCGGCTCCGCACATGCGCGAAGCAGCGAAAGCCGACGGCGGCAAAGAGCCGCGCGCGATCGTGAACGTGTCGTCAACCTCGGGTCTGCACGGCAACGTCGGGCAAATCAATTACGCGTGCGCGAAACTGGGCATCGTCGGCTTGACGAAGACCGTCGCGAAGGAATGGGGACCATTCGGCATTCGTTGCAACGCGATCGCGTTCGGATTCATCGAGACGCGCCTGACCGACGCCAAAGAAAAAGGCGAGACGATCAAGGTCGGCGACAAGGACATCGCGATCGGCATCCCAGAAGGCATGCGCAACCTTGGCAACCGCACGATTCCATTGCAACGCGCGGGGACGCCCATGGAAGCGGCGGGCGGCATCTTCTTCCTGGCGTCGCCGCTGGCGGCGTACGTCACGGGGCATTGCCTCGAGCTGACCGGCGGCGCGGGAATCTAAGCGCATATCCTCCCAACAGGTCATTCTGAACGAAGTGAAGAATCTCACTTTCGCGCGGGCGCTGCGTCTGATGAGATTCTTCACTTCGTTCAGAATGACCGGTAGAGATCTCCGCATGACCGGTAGAGAGGTTTGCATGACCGGTAGAGCCGTGAGCGTCGAACAATGACTGAACGACTGACCAGCGCCGGTGGACTACTCGTGCTGGTCGGTCTTGCGTGGGCGTTGTCGGAAAACCGCCGCGGCGTCAATTGGCGGCTGGTTGCGATTGCGATTGCATTGCAGTTCGGGATTGGGCTGCTGATGCTGCGGACGGCGATCGGCGTTCGTTTTTTCGATGGTGTGCGCGCCGCGTTTTCGATCGTCACGAGCGCTACCGCCGAGGGCGCTGGATTCGTATTCGGGCCGCTGACCGACGTCATCGTGCTGACACCGGAGGCGGTCGCTGATGCGGACGCGCCGCTCTTGCTGAACGCGACTATCGCGTTCAAGGTGCTGCCGATCATCATCGTCGTCTCGTGCATCGCGGCGATCCTCTATCATTTCCGCGTGATTCAGATTGCGGTCCGCGGCATGGCGTGGCTCATGCGGTGGACGTTGCGGACTTCGGGCGCGGAAACCTTCGGTACGGCGCTGCTCGTGTTCCTCGGAATCGAGGCGATGCCCGCGCTCAAGGGCTATCTGCGAACGATGACGCGCTCGGAGCTCTGCACGATCATGACTGCCTTCATGGCGACGATCGCGGCGGACGTGATGGTCATTTACGCGACGTTCGGGGCGGACCCCGGCCATTTGCTGGCGGCATCGTTGATGAGCGCCCCCGCCGCGATTCTCATCGCGAAGTTGCTCGTGCCCGAACGCG
>JBGTJY010000691.1:0-5296 GCA_041744855.1 Candidatus Hydrogenedentales bacterium | reverse complement strand
GCGGTGAACGGCGTCCTTCTCAGCGAAATCCAGTCCGGCGAAGATGGACACTTCTCCGTTCCGCGGCCCAACTCGGAAGTCACGGTCTTTCAACGCTTCACCTTGAGCGATGCAGCCGCGGGAACGACGCGCGACTTGCTCGTCAACGTTCACTCCGCCGTTCGCAATTGGGGGCGGTACGTTGCGGCAGTCGGAATGCTCGCGATTGGCCTCGTCGTCATGGTATTGCGCCCGACGCGTAAGAGTGCGCTCGGCTTTTTCCTTTTTTGCGTGTGCGTGGGAATTTTCAATTTGGCGCGGGCCATTCCATTTCCGCACCGATTCGCGTGGGAGAACGCGCTCTATCTCGCCGCGCAATGCGCCGTGCCAGGCGGTTTTATCGTGTTTCTGATGACGTTCACGCCGGCGCGGGTGCTGGTGCGCCGCAACTGGGTCTGGATGCTTGCGGCGACGATCGTCAGCGCGGGCCTACTCGCGTGGAATACGGTTCAATACCCGGTTTTCGCGCGCCATGGTCTGCTCGGTTGGCCGGTTTTCGTGGCTTCGGCGTTTGCGATGCTTCTGATCTTTCTCGTGGCGCTGCCGATGGATTGGTGGTTGCGCGTGTTTCGCGCATCGATTGCGCCGAGCGAAAAAATGCGCTCGCGCACCTTGCGTATCGCCGTGCTCGCCGGTTTCGCGCCGCCCATTCTTTTTACCGTTGGCATGGGTATGTTTACCGACGTAATGTCGGAGACGACAGTTTTCGCCGATTCGCTGCAATTGTTATTTCCCCTAATCGTTAGCTATGCGATCGTCCGCCAGAATTTTTTGCGGCTGAGCGATTTGGCGATGGAAGGGCTGCTCTACGGTTTGTTGTTGGCCAGTGTTACGGCCGCATACGTGGCCGGAAGCAGTTTGGTCGTGCCCGCGCTCGATTCATTCTTTCCGGCCGCCTCCACCGGCGCGCGAATCGCGGTCGTCGGCGTTGCGCTTGGTGCCCTGTTACCCGCTCACAACGCGACACGGCGGTTTTTTAGACGGCGGTTTCGGATCGCTACTTTCGATCTCGACGGCTTCTTAGCGGGGCTAGGCGCGGATCATAGCTGGAAGTCGCCCGCGGAGTACTGTCGCGTCGTCGCAGACCACCTTGCCCGAATGACGCGCACGCCGCGCGTCGCCGTGTTCACGCGCAAACCGGAAAGCCGGAAGTGGTCGGTCGGCGCCATCTCGCCCGACCTTCCCTCGACGATCGTGCCCGAGCTTTGTAGCAGCTTGTTTTCCGTGCTCGAGCAACGCGGCCAGATAATTCACCGGGACGATGTCATTGAGGACGTCGGATTCACCCCCAGCAGCGGTTCGTTGTTCGACGCATTCAAGCTGCTCGAGGCCGCCGTCGTTTTGCCGCTCAGCGTGAACGGCGTAATTCTGGGCGCGATTGCTCTAGGGTACAAATCGGACGAATCGAATTACTCCTCACACGAACTGAGAACGCTGCGCGGCATCGCCGACCACGTGGCGCGAATGTTTTTCGTCTGGCAAACCCAGCCCGAAACCGCTGCGGGATTCCGCATTGTCGATCTCTGGCCGCAACTGCCGTCAAGGATCGCTGGATATTCAATCGAGCGGGCGCTCGGACAAGGCGGGATGTCCTACGTCTATCTCGGCCGCAACGGCGACACGACCGCAGCGATCAAAATCGCAACCCGGCAAGTCCAGGATAATCCCCCACTGCTGGAACGGTTCCAGCGAGAAGCCGGGGCGATGCAGCGAATTCGCCATCCCAACGTAGTCCGTGTCGTCGAGGTAGGTTGGCACGAGCGCGAGCCCTTCATTGCCATGGAGTATTTCCCCGAAGGCTCGCTCGACGTGTGGATTGCCGCTCAAACAGAAATAGCCATTCCGGATGCCCTGGGCGTGATCCGGCAAATCGCGCTAGGGCTTCAGGCCGCTGAAGACCACGGCATCATTCATCGGGACATTAAGCCGAGAAATATCTTCCGCACGGCCAAGGGTGAGTGCAAGATTGGCGATTTCGGTCTCGCCTACATCGCCGATAGAAGCTCGTTGACCGCCGATGGTCAGGTGTTCGGAACGGCGGAATACATCTCCCCCGAGGTGCTGCTCGGTGAGCGCGCCACGGCGCAGTCAGACCAGTACGCGCTCGGCGTCACGCTTTTCGAAATGCTAACCAAAAGGCGCCCGTTCCTGGGCGAAACCGTCCATACCCTCATGTATCGCCGCGTGAATGAGGCGCCGCCTGACCCCCGCCAACTACGGGAAACCCTCGACGACCGGACAGTTGGAATGATCCTCCGGCTTTTGGACCAGGACCCCGAAAATCGCTACCCGAAGTATGAAGGCTTACTTCACGATATCGATCAAACCCTTGCATTTTACAATTCACAGGTTTAGTATAATGAGTTGAATTCAGCGAATAACCGACGGAGAAGCGCCCCCCATGAGCAACCCGGATCAAGATCTTCAGCAAGTCGATCAACTCGTCCAGCAATACGAAAGTGGGGGAATTTCCCGGCGGGATTTAGTGAAGTCGTTGGCGCTGCTGGGCGGGGCTGCTGCAGTGGCTTCCGCTTGCCAGACGACGCCATCTGCGACTACGACGGTACGGGTAGCAAGCGATCCCGACAAAGGCCGCAAGGTGCTCCTTGAGCGAATCATGAACCACACCTACCGGGAAGATAGTAATGGCGTTGCCACCTTGCATAACCATGAAAAATCGAAACCCATAACCACCATTCTTGCCGGTGCACCGGTACGCGTGAATTCCCCCAATCACGGTCTGGTTGATGGCGATCGGGTGCTGATTACTGGTGTGGCCGACGCCGCGGCCGTGCTCAACGATACAGCGTGGTACATCGAGTGGGTCAGTATCGACCAATTTAAGCTGCTCGATTCCTCGGACGTTGGCGCGGGCAACAATGGAACGTGGGAAACGTATTCGAAGATTTTCGAATCGTCGGAGGCGCACCAGGAGTGGCTTTTCGGTAAAGAAAGTGGGCCCGGCAACTACGTCGACGGTCTGCGGCAGTATGACGACAGGTTCGGGAGTAGGAACTACAAGGCGCTGAACGACGACATAAACGTAGCCTCCAAACGACGCCATAAAGGGGAACCCTTCCAGAACGGACAAGAGAATAATCTTCGACTCATGATCGCCGAGGCCCACACTGGTGTCAATGTGTATCAACTCAGCGGAATGTATAGCGACAAATATAATTACGCCGACTTGTATGGCCTGGTTCGCCAGAAGCTTCAATACACGGGGGACCATTGCGCGCACCACGTCGCCCACGCGATTTTCTTCGTCCTGCTTGACTTCGACCGTGCACCTGGAAACTGCAGGACCGTGAAGTGGACGGATAGTGACGGGAAAATACACGACATACCTACGGCGAAGCTTTTCCACGATTTAATCATTCAAGAGAACGATGGGGACGCCGACTATTGGGATGTAATTACGAATCACTTCAGCCCGGCAGGGAGTGACGATCCCATTACGGTGGAGTGGGATCATATCGATGAACTGGTCGAGGAGCGCGGCAAAATCGACCCATGCGAGGACGATGACCGTGCTGATCGGCCGATGCCGGGGGTTGGCGGCTCGCACCTGATCATGCACGGAGGTTATTGATTGGCAGGGTGCAGAGGGCTTAGCCGTTCCAATACCAGTTCTGCGCGCCCAAGTCGATTTCGACGGCTTCGATCTGATGTGCAAAAGTGAATCTTACCAAATCGTTGTAGGTAATTAGGCCGACGATCGCTGTTCCGTCTTCGTTAAGCACCAAGGAGCCGCTATCGCCTTGCCCGGCGAGGTTTTCGATCCGCATCATGTGTGTCCGCTTTCGACCGTCGCGTCGCCATGTGCCAGCTACGGAGTGCACCAATTTGTTTCGGATTCGCCCCGATGCCATTCCAACTTTCATCACTTTTTCGTAGTAGAGCGCGGTTTGAGTCACGGTCGGAGCATACTCACCACCGATAGCAGAATCGACGTTGCCTTCATCATTCAGAACTAATGCCGAGTCCGAAGCAACGTAACCTTGAGCGTCTTGCCGTGAAATGATTGATACTTTTCCCAATCTTTGATCGGGAACTGCATAGGAGAAAATGTCGTTTCCCAGGGGGAGGGAACAAACTTTTTGGGTGAGAACAGATTCGTTTCCGTATACCACGTGTGCATTGGTGATGAAGTAGCGTTCGCCGGTCGGCGAAACGATGACACCGCCAAGCGTGCCAGGCCCCCCACCTTTACAGGCGATGCAATCGCCCCCCTGAAATCGAACAGCCGCCGGGTCGCAGTACGGATTCGGCTTCTTCAAAATGATTCGGTCGTATGCGATTTTCCACATCAGCGCCAAAAAGACGAGTAATTGGAGAATCCACACGATCACGATGTGTTTTGAAACCCTAGCCCGGACGGGAAGCTCTATATTATCGTCGTTCACACGGAAGGCTAGAGTTGAAGGTAGTCCACTAAGGCCGTAGCCATAGAAATAAACCGACGCGCCCTGATCCAAATCTCCTGCGTTCCTCGGCCCAATCGCGATGCCGATTAACTTGTCGCCAAAGTGATTCGAGTCCGAATAGGTGTCGAAATAACTTGAAATCTGTTCACCGAGCGCGTAAATCCACTCCCGCTGAATTTGCTGGCCCATGGTATCCGACATGTCCTCCTCTTTCCTGAGCTTGGTTACAAAGCTAAATGGCCATTCTCGGTACACTTCATGCACTATGTCAAAACCTTGAGTATCCATGCAGCGTCATCCATAGTCCAGGACGAACTCAATGCCCTGTTCTACGAGCTCGGCCCTGGCGGCGTTCGCGTCTCGACTGACTTGATTCGGAAACTTCGAATACGGTCCAATGCGCCGCCCGACTGGACGAGCCAATTCAGTTCGTTTCTGTTGCTCTATCCCCAACTGCAATCGGCACCGTTTACGGATATCGAAGCGGATACCGTGCGCCGTGCGAACGTCGCGCATGTATTGCTGCTCGCCCACGCCTTCGCCGAGGATAGATGCCTAGACGGCCAAGTGATCCTCAACACGGGGGAACTGGTACTCATCAAACAGTTCCTGCTGAAGGCGTTTTCCATTTTGGATGAAATTGTCGGGGGTAATCCAGAATTCCGGCGCTGGCGCGATCGGGTCGTGCGTGCGAATGCGGAATCGCTCCTGTGTGGCTACGATTCTCGTCCTTTTTCGGGGAGACGCATGTTGCGTTCTTCGGTGTTCCGAATTGCGGCCGGGCGCGCTGCGTATGGGAAATTGGCGCCCATGGCGTTGCTATATTCTGT
>JBGTJY010000690.1:0-1927 GCA_041744855.1 Candidatus Hydrogenedentales bacterium | reverse complement strand
GGCTCGCGAAGGCTAGACCTACGCCGACGCCGCATCCTTGTGCGACCTGATGACGCGTTCCGCTTCGGCAAGTTCTGCTTCGCGCACCAGCACTTCGACTTTCCCCAGGCCCGCGGTCTTGATAGGTAGCACGCTATGCGGGACTTCTGAATTCAGGACCGCCTCGATGCCGCCATCGAGAAGCACCGAGACGATGATGTCCGCTTCGTGGTCGTCCCAACAGACGTGAACGGGGACGAGGGGCTTTTGGTTTTCGTCGAGGATCATGTCGAGGGCTCCTAGATGGATTTGCGAGACGATTACGGAATTAAGAATTCCGAGTATATCGAAAGTCGGGTCGAATTAAGGGATGTAGCAAACTTGGTACCAACTTGGCGCGCTTGACGGGCTGGAAGCCCGTGCCACGGTGGGGCAACGCGGCGGGGTGAAACACCGATTTTCACTGCGCATAGCCTCCCTTATTTTGACATCCCGCGAAAGCCCATGGTATGTTCTCGCGCTTGAACGTGGGGGGATTTTCAAGTTTTTCCCTCTTTTTTTGACTGATTTCCATTATGGCTGTGATCGACTACGCTGTGATTGACTACAAAGGGACCGTCAACCTTCCGCGCACGGATTTTCCCATGCGCGCGAACTTGACCGAGCGCGAGCCGGAGACGCTCAAGCGCTGGGAGTCGCTCGGCCTGTACGAGAAAATGCTGGCCGCCCGCGAGGGCCGCCCGCGGTTCGTGTTGCACGATGGTCCCCCCTACGCCAATGGGGAGCTACACGCCGGCACCGCGCTCAACAAGACCCTCAAAGACCTCGTCGTCAAGTCGCGCCACATGGCCGGCTACCAGGCCCCGTACGTACCGGGTTGGGACTGTCACGGCCTACCCATCGAATACAAGGTCCTCAGCGAACTCGGCGACAAGGCGAAGACCCTCGACCAAGTCGCCATCCGCCGCGAGTGCCGGGCGTTCGCGAAGCGTTTCGTGGACATCCACCGGCAGGGCTTCAAACGGATGTTCGTGACGGGGGAATGGGACAACCCCTACTTGACGTTGAGTCCGGACTACGTCGCCACGATTGTGCGCTGTTTCGCTGAGATGCACGAAGCGGGATACGTGTACAAGGGATTGAAACCGATCCATTGGTGCGCGCGTTGCCGAACGGCCTTGGCCGAGGCCGAGGTCGAATACGGCGATCACACGTCGCCGAGTGTGTATGTGAAGTTCGAAGCGATCGATCCGCTGCCCGGTGTTACGGGGCGGACTTCCTATGTAATCTGGACGACTACGCCGTGGACTTTGCCCGCGAATTTGGCGATCTGCCTCCTCGGGGACGCGGAATACAGCGCCGTCCGCGTGGGCGACGAGACGCTCGTCATGGCGTCGCAACTCGTGCCTGCCGTGATGAAGACCTGCGACATTGCCGACTATACCGTGACGGCGAAATTCACGGGCAGCGCGCTCGAAGGCCTGAAGTATCGGCATGTCCTTTTCTCGGAACGCATCTGCCCGATCATCCTCGGTGGCCACGTCACGCTCGAGACAGGGACGGGTTGCGTTCACACCGCGCCGGGTCACGGTCAGGATGACTACGTCGTCGGCGCGCGCTACGGAATCGAACCGCTGTCGCCCGTGGATGATGGCGGCGTGTTCACGGCGGAGGCCGGCCCCTACGCGGGGACGCACGTATTCAAGGCGAACGCCCGGATCGCGGAAGACCTCGCGGCGCGCGGCGCGCTATTGAAACAAGAAACGATTCAACATAGCTATCCGCATTGCTGGCGTTGCGCGAGCCCCGTGTTGTTCCGCGCAACGGCGCAGTGGTTCATCTCGATGAGCGTCAACGGCTTGCGCGAAAAGGCCTGCGCCGCAATCGGCACCGTTCAGTGGGTGCCCGAGTGGGGCGGCGAACGGCTGCGCGGCATGGTCGAGCAGCG
>JBGTJY010000689.1:0-1506 GCA_041744855.1 Candidatus Hydrogenedentales bacterium | reverse complement strand
GGTTGACCATGCCGATGCGCTGTGCATCCTGCGCGCTGAGCCAATCCGCAGTGAAGAGATACTCCTTCGCCTTGCGCGGCCCGAGTTCCCACGGATGCGCGAAATATTCGACGCCGCCCACGCCCATGTCGAGCGTGTTGTCCTGAAACTGCGCGTCGTCGCTCGCGATGATGAGATCGCAAGGCCAGACCAACATGAGGCCGCCGGCGATGCATTTGCCGTGCACTTGCGCAATCGTCGGCTTGGGAATATTGCGCCAACGCTCCGAGAATCCGAGATAGATTTCCTTTTCGCGCGCCACGCGATTTTCCGCGCCGGGCTGAGAGAACCCCGACCAGGTCCCGACCGTTCGATATCGGGCGATTGTCTCCGCGCCGTTCGTCTCGCGGAGGTCGTGGCCCGAAGAAAAGTGGGGACCATTGGCGGCGAGAATGATGACCTTGACCGCGTCGTCGTGGGCCGCCCGGTCGAATGCCGCATTCAGCTCATATAGCAGGCGCGTGTCCTGTGCATTCCGCGTTTCAGGACGATTCAGAACGATTCGTGTAACGCCTTCCGCTGGTTGCTCGTAGAGTATGACGTTGGGGTCTGTCATCGGAGCCGGGTCGCCCTGTTTTGCGGAAAATAAGCCTGGAAATACAGCGCGAACAATACCCGACAAAACGCTGTCTTGCAAGGTCTTAACACGTATTTCGCAAAACTGAGATTGAATTACTGAGACGCTATTCGGAATGATAGCGCTCCGAATCGGCGTTCAATCGTCGATTGCGGCGTTCCGGGGCATAGCAGTTCAAAGTTCCCCCAACCGCGCAAGCCTGTGGTCTTTAATATCAGTTCGTTCGAAACGAGGGAAGGATTCAGTGATGCGTTCGTCAGTTTTTCGGTCTTGGCGTTTCCGGGCAGTTTCGGTTGCCGCGTTGGTAGTCATGCTCCTGACCACCGGGGTTTCCTCGGGGCAAACCGTGGCGTCGCTCGCGGATGGACCTGAAAAGCAGCTTCCGCCGATCAACGACAGCTGTTTGACGGCGATCCCTGTCGTGTTGGGCTCACCGATCTCTGGCACAAATCTATTCGCCACCGGCTCTTTCGAGTCGGCCTGCGCGAACAATGACGTTGCGGACGTTTGGTACTCGTTCACGGCATTGAACGCCGGGGCCTACCTGTTCTCGACGTGTAGTTTTGCCGACTTCGACACGACGCTGGGGCTGTTCGAAACGTGTGGCGGCGGAGAGGTGCTCTGTAGCGACGACGATTGCGGCGGGACGTCGACGACCTCATTTATCCTCGCCGAACTAGGGTTCGGACAGACCGTGCTCATTCGCGTTGCGGGCTATGATGGCGATGAGGGTCAATTCGTACTCGTAGTCGATGAATTCGGCGCGGGTGAAGGCGAGGGTGAAGGCGAGGGTGAAGGTGAAGGTGAAGGTGAAGGTGAGGGCGAAGGTGAGGGCGAAGGCGAGGGTGAAGGCGAGGGCGAGGGCGAGGGTGAAGGCGAAGGCGAGGGCG
>JBGTJY010000688.1:0-7267 GCA_041744855.1 Candidatus Hydrogenedentales bacterium | reverse complement strand
CGACCCCACTGCCATCTCGATGCCCGATTGCAACCAGTTGGGCGGCCGCGGGGTTTGCCTGATTAAGCATTACATGGACCAAGTGTTCTTCAACGGAGTCGAGAGGTGCTTGCAGATGGAATTCACGCGCAACACGTTCTCGTGCGAGGTTTAGCGGATGGCGGCGAACGCCCAACAACCCCGGCTTAGCTTCGAGGTGCATGGGCCGATCACGGTCGGCACGCTCGACGAAGCGAACATGCTCGATGCGATGAACGTGACCGAATTCGGAAACGAAGTGCTCAAGTATGTCGACAGCAAGCAGCAGTTGCAATTGCTGCTCAATTTTCAAAACGTCGATTACATGTCGAGCGCGGCGTTGACGGAGTTGCTGCGCATCAACGAAGCCGTGCGCAAGTTGAGCGGAAGCGTGCGCCTCTGCGGGCTGACGAAGGACATCCGGAAGGTCTTTCAGATCACTAACCTCGAGAAACTTTTCGTGATCCATGAGGATGATACGGTGAATGCCGCGTTGAAGCGCTTCGAGCGTTCGCTGGCGATTGCCGCGGAAGAAAACTCCTGGACGGGGCCGAGTTAGTTTGGAGGTAATCCCGAAACCTCACACTCAGTAGCGACCTGGGTTATAGGATAGCTTCTAGTTAATGGCATTCCGATTTCGCACTCGCCTCTCGTTTACCATCAGCACCCTTCTGTTCCTGACCGTCGCCGCGTTGTGCATCGTCTCGATCGGCGTGCACGTCTACGATCTCTCGTCGCTCGGCTATAGCCGCGGACGCGACTTGCACATCCTCGCGAGCCGCAATATCGAGTTCGGCGTGAACGTGCCGGACGAAGTCATGCGCGTGGTCGACGAGCAAATGGTGGTGCAGGCGCTGCTCGTTTCCGAGCTCGTCGCCCTCGCGGAAAAAAACGGTGCGGCATCTTCCACGGAGGTCGAAGCGGCGCTGAACCGCGTCATCGATCGATCGCAGGCCTACGCGGGCGAGCCGCTCGTCGACTCTTTCCGCATCATCGACAAGGAAGGCAACGTTCGCGAGCAGGCTGGCGCGGAGCCGATTGTTCACGTGCCGGTCGATCCCGCGGAGTCCTTCGAGCAACTGCTAGAGCCGGATGCCCAACCGATCGTTCGCGAGATTCCGCTCGAGGGCGCCGACGGAGCCGAGTTCAAGTACGTCGGTGTATCTGGCGCGGACGAACCGCGTATCGTGCAAGTCGGCGCCAGCCAGGAAATCCTCCAAACGATTCAGGAGCAGTTCGATCTCGACGACCTCCTCACCCGCTTCATGTTGCCGGAACATTTCCACCGCGTGGCCGTGGTCGATGAATCGGGACGTGTGCTCGCCGCCGTTGACGCGGAGGAGCGCCGGGGCGAGGGCGTCATCGACGAGAGAATGATCCAGGAATGCAGGAATTACCTGCGCCGGAATACTGGAGAGCCGGGCTTCGTTCAGTCGGGCCGCGCGTTGTGGGTGATCACCGATATCGACAACCCCAGGGATGATTCCAGGTACGCGCTGTTCATCGAACACGAACTCGCCGATGACATGCAATACGTGGTCGATCGCGTCGCGCTGGTGCTCACTGCGGGTTTGGTCATGGTTCTGGTCGGCAGCCTCGTGGGCCTCTTCTTGAGCCGCAGCCTTTCGAAGCCCATCGTCGCGCTCTCGAAGGGCGCTGAGGAATTCGGCAAAGGCAACCTGAGTTATCGGCTTTATTTTAAACGCAAGGACGAATTCCAGGGACTCGCCCAGGCCTTCAACACGATGGCGATTTCCTTGCAGGAGTACATGCACGAGCTCGAGCAGGAAACCTCGCATCGCGAACGGCTCGAGAGCGAATTCCGCATCGCGGCCGACATGCAAAAGGCCCTGCTGCCCGAGAATCCGCCCGAAGTGACGGGCCTGCAACTCGCGGGATGGAGCCAGCCCAGCCGCGAGGTCGGCGGCGACTTCTACGACTTCTTCAAAATGAAAGACGGCAAAATTGGCATTGCGCTCGGCGACGCGACGGGCAAAGGAGTCTCCGCGGCGCTGCTCACCACCGAATGCGCCGGCATCCTCGCCACGCTCGCGCAGGAACACAGCGAACCCGACGATCTACTCGCGCGCACGAACGCGGCCTTGCACGCGCGCATCGGCGATACGCATCGTTTCGTCACGTTGTTTCTCATCGTCTACGACCCGGAGACCGGCGCCATCCGCTACGCGACCGCAGGGCATCCCTCGCCCGTGTTGCTCAACGAGGAGACCGGCGAAGCGCGCTGGCTTGGCGAAGAAATGCGCGGCTATCCGCTGGGCATTATGGAAAATGTCCGCTACGAATTTGACGAATACAGCCTGAAGCCCGGCGACACTTTGGTGATTTTTAGCGATGGTTTGCCGGATGCGCAGAATCCCGACGGCGCGATGTACGGCGAAGATCGCGTGCTCGAATATCTGAATACCGTGCGCGGCGCATCCATCGAAGCGCTGCTGGATCGCCTGCGCAGTGACGCCACCGCCCACATGCGCGGCAAAGAACCCATCGACGACATGACGCTCGTCGCCGTGCGATTCACGGGAGTACTCGCCGGCGCGGCCGTGAGGGCATGAAGCGGATCGACAAGCCGCGGCTCGTAGTGACGGGCGCGCGCGGATTCGTCGCGGGCCACGTCATTCACGAGGCTTTCCTGCTCGGGGAAAATCAAGCAGCCGGGCGCTGGGCCACAAGCTGGGAAGTGCATGCGGCGTCTCGCGGCGACATGCCGGTGCCCATGCCCGGCATCGTCTGGCACCGCGCCGACGTCGCTATCGAGCGCACCGCCCGCTTCTTCATCGGCAAAGTTCAGCCCGACGCGGTAATTCACTGCTCCGCGCTCGCCGATATCGACTACTGCAAGGCCCATCCCGACGAGTCGCACCTTGCCAACGTCGAAGCAACGCGAAACGTCGCGCTGGCCTGCGTAGACACCGGTGCGCGACTCATCCACGTCTCGACCGACAACGTGTTCGACGGCGAGCGCGGACCCTACCGCGAGACCGACGCCGCCGATCCCGTGAACCTCTACGGTCGCCAAAAACTCGAAGCCGAACAACTCGCGCGCGCGATCGCGGCCAACCACGTCATCGCCCGCACGGCGTTGGTAATCGGAATGCCCGCGACGACCGGCGGCAACTCGTTCTTAACGCGCATGCTGCCCAAACTCGCCGCGGGCGAACCGCTCGGCGTCCCCGCGGAAGAAATCCGTTCACCAATCGACGTCGTGACACTCGCACGCGCCCTCCTCGAACTCGCGCAAGCGAACTACACCGGAATCGTCCACCTCGCCGGCAACGACATCCTCTCGCGCCTCGACATGGCCCAACGGATCGCTGCACATTTCGGCCACGATCCGAATCTCGTCCACGCGAACAACCCCACATCAATCCCGGGGCGCGACGAACGCCCCCGCGATTGCTCGCTCGACAACACCCTAGCCCGCTCGATGCTCCTCACCCCCATGCTCGGCCTCGAAGCAGCACTTGGACTCTGCAGCGGCGTGAACTCGTAGGGGCGCTTCGAGAAGCGCCCGAGGTCCGGGGCGTCACCCCGGGGCGGTTCCCGAACCGCCCCTACGAAGCATCATTCCTCCCATTCGTCCCATTCCTCCCAGCCAAGGCTTGACAGCCCCCTCGATTTGTATTATTGTGTTAATACAATTTTCGAGAACGAAAACAAAAACCTCCGTCATTCGGAACCAAGAATCCCCGTCATTCTGAACCAATAACCCCCGTCATTCTGAACGAAGTGAAGAATCTCATCAGCACGCTAGCCCACATAATTTGCGAGATCCTTCGCTGACGCTCAGGATGACCGGCTAAACGCCATGAAACTCCACATCAGCACCGCCAACGGGGTACCCATCTACCTCCAAATCGTCCAACAATTGAAATACCTCATCGCCACGGAGCGTCTCGCGGAAGGCGAAGCCCTGCCGCCCATCCGCACGCTCGCGCAAGAACTCCTCGTCAATCCAAACACCGTGGCGCGCGCCTACCGCGAGCTCGAAAACCTCGGCATGGTCAGCTCGCGGCAAGGTTCGGGCACGCGGGTCTCGGCGAACGGCTCCCCGCTCGCGCGCGATGAAAAGCGGCGCATACTGAAAGAGCGCATCGACGGGCTGCTCGTCGAGGCGCGACAGTTGAACGTGGGCATCGACGAAGTGTTGCGCCTAATCGGCGAGCGCGCCAGGGTACTTGGGAAAAACAAAGCACTCGGCAAGGAGGATCCGGCATGGCAGAAGAAAATGTCCCGGTAATCGAAGCCGCGAAACTCACGCGAAGCTTCGGCAAAAAGACGGCGTTGCGCGACGTCGATCTCGTCGTGCCACGCGGTTGCGTGTTCGGCCTCGTCGGCGAGAACGGCGCCGGCAAAACGACGCTGATCCGCACCGCGCTCGGCCTGCTCAAACCGCACGGCGGCACGATTCGCGTGTTCGGCAAAGACCCCGTGCAGGACCCCGAGGGCGTGCTCGGCCGCATCGGCTTTCTCTCGGAAGACCGCGATTTGCCCGGCTGGATGCGCATCGATGAATTGATGTGGTACACGCAGGCCTTCTACCCGAAATGGGACGAGGCCTTCGCGCAGGAATTACGCGAAACGTTCCAACTCGACCCCGCTGCGAAAATCCGCAACCTCTCGCGGGGCGAAAAGGCGAAGGCGGGCCTCCTCGCCGCCATCGCGCACCGGCCCGATCTCCTGCTGCTCGATGAGCCGAGTTCCGGCCTCGACCCGATGGTCCGCCGGCACATCCTCTCCGCGATCATCCGCACCGTCGCCGACGAAGGCCGCACCGTCGTCTTCTCGTCGCACCTGCTCGACGAAGTCGAACGCGTCGCCGATCGCCTCGCGATGATCCGCGATGGCCGAGTAGTCCTCAGCGGCGCGCTCGACGACATCAAGACGAACCACCACCGCATCGTCCTCGCCTTCGACGAATCGCAACGCACGCAACCGCAACTCACCGGCGCAATCACATCGACCTCCTCCGAAGCAGGCAAAGAATGGACCGTAATCTGCAACGGCCACAAAGACGTAGTCCTAGCCTCCGCCCAATCGCTCCAAGCCCGCATCCTCGAAGACGCCACGCCCACACTAGAAGAAATCTTCGCGGCCCATGCCGGCCAGGCGCCGACGCGGGAGGAGATTGGAAGTTGAGTTTCCTTATGCGGCGAGAAACGGGCGGAGTGCCCGTTCCATTTCGATGGAAGCCGACGCCATACAACGGCCTTCGATTCGAGTTGCACCATCCATTTTCAGTCAATCTCCGCCTATTTTTCGTTCTCATCTGGTCCCTTTTTTTCGTCTTCAACCTCATGTCGCAGGTCGACAAGCAGAACGACCCTGAACACATGGGAATGTTAATGTTTTTGGATCGGGACGACATTTTTGACATACCAGTGTGGGGGTTTGGATTCGGCCTCTCCACTGTGTGGACTTTTTCGGTCGCGCTCGCTTTGGTGTGCGGCTTACCTCTGGCTGAGGGGCTGTCAATTGCCCGATTGCCGCAAAGGTTGCTCGGACTCCCCGTTCGGAGCACGAAAATCGTTTGGGCGTATGCCGTTCCGCGACTAATGCTCGCCGCGCTTATTTCGTCGGCATTCGGTCCGATGCTGACACTGCTTGAGTATCCCGATTATTTGTGGTGGGTATTGCCGTGCACAACGGTGTTGCTCACCGCCGCGGTGTTGGCTTGGGTACTCGCGCCCGGGGATCGTACCTGGCTTTGGGGAGGGGTTGGAGTAGTCGGCACGGCCGTAGCGCTCTATTGGACGCGCTCCCAGGTCCGCGATTTCTTCGGATTCTATCAGGCGTGGATACCCCTGGCCGCGTTGATTGGCGTACCCGTTCTTCTCGCCATTGCGGTTCTGGGTCTCAATCATTACCGACACCAGCGAGGCGGCAGCTCCATTACGCGAATCGAATCGATTGCGCGGGAGTTTCCGCTGCGACGCCGGCGACGGCCGTTCCGATCCGCGCGGGAGGCACAACGTTGGTACGAATGGCGGCGCATTGGCTGGCACCTGCCGATCGCGCAGGGACTAATGTTGCTTGTACTCGGGATAATTGGCTTCGGCGTCGACATCGACCAATCCACGTGGGATCGCATGCTCACCGATCCCGAGTATGGGCTTTCAACCGTTTCCCATTCGCTGCTGTACCTCAGCCTCTTAGCGCCGTGGATGTTAAACATGTTGAGCGCGCGGCACCTAGACCGAACCGACGGCGCCTTTTATTTCACGCGGCCAAAAGCCCACGCGTTTCTTTGGCAAGCGCGCAGGCACGCGCTCAACCGAAATATTTTGCTAGGCATATGCTTGTACGTGGGTTATGTCGTAGTGCTCTTACTTCGTAACACGTCGCTCGATTTTAGCTCGGCAATCGCGAGTTGGAATCTGGGACCCTTCGCCCCATCGCTTGCGGCCTTCCTATTCCTGACGGGGCCAGCGGTGTTCATTGCCGCGGCGTACACGGGAAGCATATCCGTGGGCTGTTGTCTGGCGATGCCGATATGGGCTCTTTTTCTCACTCTGGGATTCCTGGGAGTCCCTCAATACCCCATCGCCCTAACCGTGGTTTACGCGTTGACGTTGTTGTGTGTGCTGGTCGGCGACGGCTATCAGCTCTGGACCACAGCGAGGAGCGAACGAGAAACCGGCGTTCTTGTTACTACCGACCTCGTTAAATTCTCCGGTGTTTGGCTTGTATCGTTTGTGCTCGTTTGCTTGTTCTTGCTCAGTTTTCCGCAACTGAACCCCTCACAGTTTTTTCTCTTGAAGGATCAACGTGGCTTGGTCGATTCGGTGAGTCTTGTCATTCTGTTGGCCGCGACGATCGGATTGGTCGCGGCGATGTCCTACATTCAAGTCCCTGAGCGTATCCATCGACGCAGACACATCGAAGACGATCCCGTTTTGGAACAATGACGCATGGATGGCGCAAATCGGTCGGTGATAAGTCTGCGGCGATGGGGAATCGTCATCGTGTTCAAGTTTCGCCGGGAGCGAAAGAGGAGCACCGAATGAGCCTCGAAGCCCGTTCACGTACCTTGCTGCCGCAGGTCGCTTTCGCCGCGCGGCCCTCCTTAACCCGCGTCGTAGCGTGGATGTTCTGGCGGCGGGTGCGGTGGGATTTGTGTATTGCTGCTGGGCTCACGATTCTTGTGCTGAGTTTCGCGTACGTCCTCGATCATTCCGGCAAACCGGATGAATACGCGGGCGCTGTTGAGTCGCCTGGCGTGCGATCCGAC
>JBGTJY010000687.1:0-1832 GCA_041744855.1 Candidatus Hydrogenedentales bacterium | reverse complement strand
TTGAGAGGGCGCACCTTTTCGATGCGGTAACGACGCTGCGGATTGTATAGGTACGTACATAGACCTGTAGGTATCCTCTTCCGCACCAGTCCCTGTTGTGATGTCCCTTCGTGGAAATACGTATTTATCTGTAGGGCGATCTTTTATATTGTGTTTCAAAGACCTTTGCGGGTAATGTCAGATCACCCCTGAAAATACAAGCCCTGTGAACCAACAACTACTCGCCGAAATCGGCCGCACCCAACGATTGGAAATCCTCAACACCCTCAAGCGCACCCGCGGCTTGTCGGTCAACGAGCTCGTCGCGAAAATGAAGATGAGCTACATGGGCATCAAGCAGCATTGCCTGACGCTCGAACGTGACGGTTATCTCGATACCTGGCGCCGCCCGCAGAAGATGGGCCGCCCGGAGATGGTCTACCGCCTAACGAAACGGACGCACGATCTGTTCCCGTGCGACAGCAACGAGATGACGTTGCAGTTGCTGAAATCGGGCGGCGAAATCTATGGACCGAACGCGCCGGAGAAGCTGCTCTACAGCGTCTTCGAACGGAAGACCGCCGCGTTGAAAGGGAAGGTGAAAGGAGAAAGCGTAGCCGACCGCGCGAAGTGGCTGGCGAAACAACGCGAGAACGAAGGTTTCATGTCGCAGTTCGTGGACGATGAAAAAGAGGGCGGCCCGCAAATTCTCGAGTGCCATTCGCCGATCATGAATCTGCTCGACGCGTATCCGATCATCGCGCGGCTGGAGCAGGATTTGGTGGAGGCGATTCTTGGAGTGCCGGTGCGGCGGGAAGAGACACGCACCTCGGGGCTCTACGAGTGCGCGTTTTATTTCGCGCTGTAAGCGACGCTCGTTCTCGTCGTCGTCCTTCGTCCTCGTCCTCGACAAAAGGGGGACGGGAACGAGGACGAGGAGGAGGACGACGACGAGGACGAGGGAGAAGCTCGGATGCGCAATTTTCCTTTGGCATCGGAGCGCGTTCGCCTGAATGATGCCCGATGCCTCGCGCTTTTCCGACTGCGGTTATTGAAAACATCCAGCCGCGGATCGAGGGCGGCCGTTACCCGATCAAGCGGGTGGTGGGCGAGGACCTCGTGGTGACGGCGGATGTTTTCAAGGACGGGCACGACGTGGTCGCGGCCACGTTGAAGTGGCGCAAGCTGGGCGAGCCGCGCTGGCACGAGACCGCGATGACCCTGGTGAGCAACGATCGCTGGACCGGGGCGTGCACCTTTTACGAGAACACGACTTACGAATACACCGTCGAGGCCTGGACGGATACGTTTGCCGGCTGGCAGCATGAATTCGGGGCGAAGTTCGGCGCGGGAATTACCGAGCTGACGAGCGAGACGCTGGAAGGCGCGGCGCTTCTGGAAGAGGCGGCGGAGCGCGCGGAGAACGCGGCGGATGCGGCGCGTCTGCGGGAGTTGGCGGAAATTATTCGCTCGAGCGAACCGGCGGAGATCAACGCCATCGCGCATTCCGGGGAGCTGGAAGTCTTGATGGCGACGTATCCCGATCGCACCACGGCCACGCAATATGCGCCGCCGCCGCGCGTGACGGTGGATCGTGTGCCGGCGCGGACTGCGGCGTGGTATGAATTTTTTCCACGCTCGGCGGAAGGGCGCGGCGACAAGGGATCGACCTTTCGCGATTGCCTGCCGCGCGTGGACGACGCGAAGGCGATGGGCTTCGACGTGATTTATTTTCCGCCGATCCATCCGATCGGTTTTGCGAATCGCAAGGGGCGCAACAATTCCGTCACGAGCGAGCCCGGCGAGCCCGGCGTCCCCTACGCGATCGGCAACCGGCACATCGGCGCGCCGAA
>JBGTJY010000686.1:0-1979 GCA_041744855.1 Candidatus Hydrogenedentales bacterium | reverse complement strand
GCGGGGGCACCCGGCGGCAGCGGATGGATACCGGCCCCACATGTGGGGCGCCAGGTCCAGCCGCGTTTTTGTTGAATGTGGCCAGAGTCATGAGCCATCACGCAGTAAAGCAATCCCTGAGGTCAACCACATGGCAGGCAGAATTCGCATCCGTCTCAAGGCCTTCGATCACGCAGTGATCGATCAGGCGTCAGCGGACATCGTCCGCACGGCGGAGAAGACGGGTGCTCAGGTATCGGGTCCCATTCCACTCCCGACGAAGACGAAGCGCTGGACGGTGCTGCGCTCGCCGCACGTGGACAAGAAGTCACGAGAGCAGTTCGAGCTCAAAACCCACAAGCGACTCATCGACATTCTGGACAGCCGCCCAGCCACCGTCGATGCGCTCACCAAGCTGGACCTCCCGGCTGGCGTCGACGTCGAAATCAAGGTCGAGTAGAGAACGATGATTGGCATAATTGGCAAGAAGGTCGGGATGACCCAGATCTTCAACGAGATAGGACAGCAGATCCCCTGCACCGTGGTCGAGGCTCCGCCCAACCCGGTCATGCAGGTCATCGAAAAGGAAAAGGCCGGCTTCGCATCGGTGCAGCTCGGCTACGGCGAGCAGCGCCTGGCGCGCGAGTCGAAGAAGAACGAGCGTACGCCGCGCGGACGCAGAGCAAACAAGGCTGAGGTAGGCCATGCCGTGAAGGCGGGTCTTACGACCGCCCCACGCGTGCTCCGCAGCTTCCGCATCGATGATGGCCCGGGCGGGAAGAACGCCGAGATTCCGGCCTACGCGATGGGCGACAAAGTGACGGTCGAGATCTTCGCGATCGGCGATGAAGTGAAAGTCACCGGAACGTCAAAAGGCCGTGGCTTTCAGGGCGTCGTCAAGCGCTATGGAATGGCCGGCGGACCGAACACGCACGGAAACACGAAGCATCGCCGCCCGGGTTCCATCGGCGCAGGCACGAATCCGTCGCGCGTCATCAAGGGCAAGAGAATGCCTGGCCATTACGGCGATCACCGCCACACCCAGATGAGTCTTCGCATCGAGAAGATCGATACCGAGCGCAACCTCATCTACATCCGCGGCTCGATCGCCGGTCCGACCAACGGCATCGTTCTCGTGAAGAAGCAGGGTTAACGCAATGGCTGAGAATACTTCAATGAATGCAGCCTCATACAATTCCAAGGGCACCGCCGGCGAAAGTTTCGCACTGCCCGCCGAATTGTTCGATGGTACGATCAACATGCCGGTGATGCATCAGGCCGTCAAAGCGTACCTGGCGAATCAGCGGCAGGGCAATGCGTCGACCAAGACCCGGGGATTCGTCATCGGTGGAAACGCCAAGCCGTGGAAGCAGAAGGGCACCGGTCGTGCGCGCCAGGGTTCAATCCGCGCGCCCAACTGGGTTGGCGGTGGTACGGTGTTTGGTCCGCGGCCGCGCAGCTATGCGCAGTCAGTTCCGCGAAAGGTTCGTGCGCTCGCACGGAAGAGCGCGTTCAACGCCCGCGCCCGCGAGAACGCCGTGATCGTGATCGACTCGTTCGACTACACCTCACCTAAGACGTCGCAGCTGATCGGGCTGCTCGCGACCCTCGGTGTTGCCTCGAAGAAAGTGTTGATCCTCACCGATGGCGTGAATCCGAATGTCTACATGAGCGGGCGGAATCTGCCGCGGACTCATGTCCTGCCTTACTCGGACGTATCGACGTATCACCTGCTGTGGTCGGACGTCGTGATCGTCGAGTCGGGTGCGTTTTCGGGGGTCGCGATGGACAATGAGACCGACGAGACCGATGAGAATGCTGAAGGCCTGACGACAGAAGCGGCGGTTCCTAAGACAGCGGCGAAGAAAACCGCGGCGAAGAAGAAGCCCGCATCCAAGCGTGTCGCTAAAAAGACCACGAAGCGCGTGGCCAAGAAGAAGGGGAAGAAGTAAACAATGAGCTCACTCTATCGTACAGTCGTCCGCCCGATCGTAACCGAG
>JBGTJY010000685.1:0-3478 GCA_041744855.1 Candidatus Hydrogenedentales bacterium | reverse complement strand
TCGGAAGTGTTTGGCCGCGCCGAGCGCATACCCGATCGCGACGATCGGGTCGGGAACCGGTTGCGCGGTTTGGGCGAATACACGAACGTGAAATCGGTACCGGTGCCGGCGCTGACGAAGATGGCGAAGTTGGCGCTCGTGATCGACGATTGGATGAAGGAATACGACCTGGACGCGACGGCGATTCAGTGCTGGACGGCGATGGAGGAGTATTTCGGGATCACGCCGTGCTCCGTGATGAGCATGATGAGCGATGGCCTGAATTCGTCGGCGTGCGAGACGGACGTCGCCGGCACGATCAGCATGCACGCGCTGGCGCTGGCGTCGGGCTCGCCGAGTTTCCTGCTCGACTGGAACAACAACTATGGCAACGATCTGGATTCGTGCATTTGTTTTCATTGCTCGAATTTGCCGAAGAGTTGTTTCGCGCATCACGAGATGACGTATCAGGAAATCATCGCGGGGTCGGTCGGGAAAGAAAACGCGTTTGGCACGATGGAGGGGCGCATCAAGGCGGAGCCGATGACGTATTGCCGCGTGAGCACCTTCGACACCGAGGGGCGGATCAAGGCGTATTTGGGCGAGGGTGAATTTACCGACGCGCCGTTGAAGACGTTCGGCGGTTACGGCGTCGCACGCGTGCCGCGGCTGCAGGAGCTACTGCAATACATCTGCCGCAGCGGATTCGAGCATCACGTCGCGGCGAACCATAGCTTGGTTGCGGGGGCGGTTTCGGAGGCGTTCGAGCGGTATCTGGGGTGGGAGGTTTATTGGCATCGTGGCGCGTAGCGATGCGGCAAGATGTGGGACTGCTAAGGATTGGATAGAAGATTTTGGCGATCGAGAATCTCGATTACCCAGCCTTCGCAGAAATCCGACTGATACGCGCCTTGTCGGATTCTGTGCAAGAGTTCCGGACTTGCAGCTTGGATCGGAAGTAGGACTCGGCCCTTGATGCCTTGCGCGATCGTGTCGATCGACGTTAGGCGCGCCTCGCGATAGTTGATGCAGGTTTGTTTGGTGACGAAGGGATGTTCGCCGGGTTGGATCATGCAAGATGCGTCGACGCGCCGGTCGGTCCACGACGTGAAATTCACGATGACCACTTCATCGCGGTCCTGGTCAGGATCGCTGATGATGACCCAGCAATGACTTCGATGGCGGTCGGTCTTTACGTTGATGAAACAATCGCCCGCGTTCAATTTCCGCTCTTGTCATCGAATAGACGGGCGAAGTAGTGCGCCTCTTCTCGTTCCTGAACGATGTCGTCCAAGTCCGCTGAGCAACCTACCGCGTCGACAATATGCTGTAGTGGAATGGGGCTGGACGAATGCCCGGGGTTGTTGCGTATCCACTCGGGAAAACCATGCGTGATCTGGCGCAGTTCCCATTGATCGAAATCTTTGTATCGTTCCGAAACTGCCTTAAGCTTTCCGAGGGCGTATCGAGACAATTTGCTTTCGCCCGGATCGTCGATCAATCTCACGCTGACGCCGTCGGTTTCGATGAAGAGATTCCACATATCGGCGCCGTCGGCGTCGCGCTGCATGATATAGTCGTAAACGGTGCTCAATACGGGACCGTGTGGCATTGCGACGAGACGATCGCCGGTGATTGGCGCGCCTTGTTCGGCGATACTCTCTCGATCGGCGATGTACAAAAGCTTCAAGAGCTTCATGTAGCTCATTTCACAGCGGTCTGCTTCCTTCAACATGACCGCGGCGGCCTGGGCGGCTCGCTTGGGCGAAAAGTTGTACGACATGATGAATCTCCGTACTCATTATACAACTAAGGTACGCCATCGAGGTCACCGTCCATTGCCAAAGGAGGTTGGCCGGCGATGCAGAAGTAGGCCTGCGGTTGCATTGCAACGAGTTCAGGCGTTGGGTACTATAGTTGGACGCCTCTTGGGGGGGTGCGCGCTGGGCTCGATTGACGGTGGCTGAGGTGCGGCGCGATCTTCCTTGATCGAGCGATGGGTGTGCGCCGTCGCCGTTGCTGAAAGGGACATGACATGCGGCAGGACGGGGAGGATCTGCGGCGGTATCCGCGGAGCAAATCCGGGTTTATCGGCATCGAGGACGCGTCGCGTCCGGGGGTGCTCAACCGCGTGGACAACATTAGTTGCAACGGCGTGTTGTGTCAGACGGCGGAGCCCGTGCCGCTGATGACGAAGCTGCGGATCGTGTTGGAATTGCCGCGTCCCGTCGAGCGCCGGATTGAGACCGAGGGCATCGTGGTGCGCTGCGATCGGGATACCGACGGCGGAACACATTACAACGTCGCCATTTTGTATCGCGGATTGAGCGACGACGGGTATCAGGCGATCCGCGAGTACGTCGATCTCGATTTGGCGAAGAAACCCAGCCGAACCTAAGCGCCTTCCTTCTGGGAGCTTTTCCTCTGGGGACTCTTCCTTCTGGGGACTCTTCCTTCTGGGGGCTCTTCCTTTTGGGGACTTTTCCTTCTGGGGATTTGGCGTGACTCCTTCCAAGCGCCGTTCGTGGCGTCCTGTCGATATCGCAGCGCTGGCATTCTGCGGCGTATTTCTCGGCGCGGCGATTGTGTACCCGAGCGGGCGGCTGCTTTTCGACGCGCTCACGCGGGGCGATTGGTCGACCGCCACCAATCCCTCGGGCATCGAGGCGCTTCGTAACACGTTGCTGATGTGCGTGGCCAGCGTGATCACGGCGGGGCTGGTGGGGACGCCGCTGGCGTTTCTTGTGACGCGCTATCGGTTTCCGGGGCGCCGCGTGTTGTCGGGCATCGCTTATTTGCCGTTTGCGTTGCCGCCGCTGGTGGGCACGTTGAGCTTTTATTATTTGTTCGGCCCCAATGGAATTTTGCCGCGGACGCTGCAGGCGATTTTCGGCGGCGAGGAGATAGCACTACGCGGGGCGCTCGCGATATTGCTGATCCACACCTACTCGTTTTACGTGTATTTCTACGCGATGGTTTCGGCGGCGCTCGAGGGGATGGACACTTCGCAGATCGAGGCGGCGCGGACTTTGGGCGCGGGGCGGGCGCGGGTGTTCTGGCGGGTGACCGTGCCGATGTTGCGGCCGGCACTGTTGGGCGCGGGACTGCTAACGTTCATGACGTCCGGCGCGTCGTTTAGCGCGCCCTACTATTTCGGCGACGATTTCGCTTACTTGAGCGTGCGAATTTATCGGGAGCAGAGCGTCAACTTCAACCAGGAAGGCGCGCTGGCGTTGACCATCGTGCTTGCGTGCGTGTCGTTGCTTGGCGTGCTGGTGTTTCGAGTCCGACGGCGCGTGGAGACCGGGGGCACGAAGGGGACGCCCCGCGCGTTGAAATCGCAGTCGGGGCGCATATTGGCGGGGACGGCGGCTTGGTTCATCGTGACGTTGTTGTTGCTGCCGCACGCTGTGATTCTTTGGTTGTCGTTCAACGATTACGCGCAGTGGGACGACGAGATTGTTCCGTGGGCGTTGACGCTGAAAAATTACACCGAGGG
>JBGTJY010000684.1:0-2640 GCA_041744855.1 Candidatus Hydrogenedentales bacterium | reverse complement strand
TGAAAAAGTCGATACCGGCACTGCGCGATCGGAGACGACACCCAAAAACTCCGTCATTCCGAGGCCGCGCGCCTTCAAGCATTGCGCGCGGCCGTGGGAATCTCTACTTTTTCAACAGCCCCGCAGTAAGCGGGGACCTCCTCGCTCCAGCACCTCTCCGAGTCTCTGCGTATCTGCGCGAGGATTTCTCGGGTGGTTTGGTTGCGGCTCCGTTGCACTGTGAAATTCTTTGTCTTTTACGAAATAGTTCAGTTCAAACGTCGGGCCGCGTGGATCCGTCCTATCAGTCCGTCCGTTGCGCTCCTACTCCCATGCTTCCCATAAGTCCCATACTCCCCATTAAAATCCTCCGCACTACAATCCGTCAACTTCCTTGTTTTTTTGCGAAGAAGTCCAACGCCCCAATGTTCCCCGCAAGCATTAAGCGGGGACCTCCTTACTCCAAACCTTTGCGTATCGGTGTTCATCGGTGCCCATCGGTGTTCATCTGTGGTGAATCATTTCCCAGTGATCCCGTGTCCCCGTGGTTTGGTTGCGGCTCCGCCGCGCTAGGGCCTCCGTGATTGGGTTCCGGCCATGGCGGCGCTCGTGTAATCGGAGTTCGTTTAGCGGACTTTCACTGCGACAACTCGAAATCCGATGTGGCTGTGGCCGCGTTCGGGTTCAAAGCGCAACCGAAACGCCGAGCGGCATGGCCAGCCGCTGTCGGCCCAGCATCCGCCCTTGCGCGTTCGCGAATAGCTGCCTGATTCGTTGCGCGTACCCATGTCGTCGTGCATGTCCGGGTCCACGCCGCCCGGATGCCGCAGATGATACCAATCGCGGCACCACTCGTATTCGTTGCCGTGCATGTCGTACAGGCCCCAGGCATTCGGCGCGTAACTGCCGACTTCGACGGGTCGATCTCGCGATGGCCCGACCGCGCCGCCGTCGTAGGGCGTGTGGCCCAGAAAATTCGCCTGCGTGCTGCTGAGGCTATCGCCGAACGCCGTCGCCGTCGTCGTGCCCGCGCGGCATGCGTATTCCCATTGCGCCTCCGTCGGCAAACGAATCTCCCAATCGGCGGGCAGCGCCTTCGACGCGTGCAACTTCTCCGTGAACTTCGCGCAGAAGTCCTCGACTTGCGCAAAGTTCACGTCGTACATCGGAAACCGATCCCCCACGCCGCGATCCATCACGCCGGGGAACGCACCAACAACGCGCGTCCACTCGCCTTGAGTCGCTTCGTACTTCCCGATCCAGAATCCGCGCGTGAGCGTCACTTCGACTTGGTTTTCCCCGGGGCGCCTCTCGAGTTCCGTCGGCGGACTCCCCATCCTGTATTTCCCTGCCGGACACCAGACGAGTTCGAGGCCGTCAATCGACTTTTGGTCGCCCGCTTTGGATCCCTCGAATTCCTGAGCCGCGGCGATGGAGCACACGGCTACAGCTAAAGCGATGGCTATGAATAAGGGAAATCGCGCAGCGGTGATATTCATGAATGAGTCCCCGGACACATGCGGGGCTGTTGAAAAAGTCGATACCGGCACTGCGCGATTGCAGACGTCACCCAAAAACTCCGTCATTCCGAGGCCGCGCGCCTTAAAGCATTGCGCGCGGCCGTGGGAATCTCGACTTTTTCAACAGCCCCACACGCGGCCCAGTACCAAGAGCGGCCAAGCGCAAGACCGGAAGCAGCCCCCCCGTTGAATAGCCTAGCGGCGGATTTCGTCTGGTTCAAGTCAAAGTTAATCGCATCGAACTGAAAACAATGGACTATATAGTAATTTTCGCACTTTGCGTCGTTCCGTCCGTAGGAATCCCTTGACATTGCGTATCCCATTGAAGTACAACGATCAAGCCTAGAATTAGGGCCAGAAAAATTCGCGCGCCTCCCCAAGTAATTGCCCAATCTGGGTCCCCTATAGGTCGTGTTAGGGGTCCTTAGATTCGCGGAAGGGAGAGGACCGTTCACGAGCGACGCAGGTTGATTGCGGGTGACGTATGCCCGCCGGGCCGTAGGGAGATTGGGACGTATGCAGGTCACACGGCGGGGGCCGGGCGGGGCAGGATCTTCAACAGTGTTCAAAAGTCCTTTGAGAGTGCTCGCAGGTGCTTCGAGAGTGGTCGCCAGCGCGTTGGCCCTCATGGCCAGCCTCGCACCCAGTGCATGGCCCCAGGAACCGCAGGTGCGTCCCGAAGATGTCGGGGAACTCCTCTCGACGTTGGATGCGCTCGATTCTGCTGAGCCGGTCCGCATCGTCCAGAACGAAGAAGGCTTCGTCCGGTTCATTAGCGCACCGCGTAGCGGCGCTTTCGCGACGCCTACGTCCCTCGCAAAATCGGCCGTAGTTGCTGATTCCGTCGCGACCACGTTCGCAGGCGCACATGGCAAGGCCTTTGGTGCCGTGTCGACCGGCGTCGCATTTACACCGCGCGTATCGCACACGCGTGGCGCATCGACTTTCGTGCACTTGCGGCAAAGTTACGCTGGCGTCCCCGTATTCGGCGCCGACATGGTCGTGCAGGTCAATCAAGACGGCACGGTCCAATCGGTGCTGAGCGACATCATGCGCGATTCGTCGCGCCTCGATTCCGGCGAGATTTCGGTCTCTCCCACGCTCAACGCGGCTGCAACGGAATCCGCGGCATTGGCGCATG
>JBGTJY010000683.1:0-3713 GCA_041744855.1 Candidatus Hydrogenedentales bacterium | reverse complement strand
GCGCGTTGCCGTTGTTGCTCGTCGAGAATCCACGCGAGGCGTTGTTCATGTGCTTCGGTTCGGGCGTGACGCTGGGCACGCTCGCGTTGACGGAATTTGAGCGGATTGACGCGGTCGAGATTTCGCATGCGGTGATCGGGGCATCGTCATGGTTTCAGGAAGAGAACTTTCGCGTTTTGGAGAATCCGCGGGTCAATTTGATCATCGATGACGGGCGAAACTATCTGCAACGAACGGAGAACATGTACGACCTAATTTCGTTCGAGCCGATGCCGATGTTTCTCGCGGGGGTAAGCAACTTCTACACGGCGGAATACTATCGCGCCTGCCTCGAAAAACTGAGGCCCGGCGGTGTCGTAATGCAGTGGTTTCCGTTGCATGGTCTCGAACCCGGAATTTTGAAGAACCTAGTCGCGACGTTTATCGACGTGTTCCCGGAATCGACGGCGTGGTTTATCAACGCCGACTTGTTCATTGCGGGGAGCGATGCGCCGCGTGCGATTGCGTATGAGACCGCGATAACACGACTTGGCGATCCGGTGTTGCATGCGGCGTTGGAGCAAGTCGGGATGGCCGAATTCCTCGACATTGCGGGATGTTATTGGATGGGGCCGGAAGCGCTAGGGCGCTTCGCTGCGGGCGGCCGCACCATGACGGACGATTTGCCGTGGGCGGAATTCGACGCGCCCAAGAATCAATTCACGCGACATACCGGCCCAAATCTTGAGCGTCTCGCGGAATTTCGGGAGAGCCCGCGCGCGATAATGGCAAATGAGACGTCGGCGGAAACGATGCAGGCGCTCGACACGCGATTCGAATCGCAACAGAAATTCATCGAGGGGCTCATCGCGTATCATCGCGATGGCGGCGGCGAAGAGAGTTTCGCGCAGGCGCTTCGAATCGATCCGGCCAATCCGGACGCGCGCTATTATTTGCTGCGGCTAACGATTGCCAAAGCGGAACGGGACATCGCGTGGGATCGCGCGGAGTACGCGGTCGAGCGAATCCGCGAGGTGATGCCGCTGTTAGAGGGCGAGGCGGAGCTTGACTCGTTGCTCGCGGAGGCGCTTCAGAAGAGCGGATAGATGAACGGCGCGGCGGAGGTACCGCCAAAAACGACGAGGCCGATGAGGATTAGCAGCACGATGATGATCGGCGCGAGGACGTAGGCCTTGCGCTCGAGAATGAGCTGCCATAGTTCTTTGACAATACTCGTTCGCTTGGCCATCGTAGGGTCTCCGTGAGTATTCTAGCGGGTTTCACAGTGCGAATGTCGTTCGAGCAAGCGAGATTGATCGCGAGGTCATTCCTGCGAGGCAGGAATCTCCCGCTTGTACCCGACGCGCCGAATTCAGGGGGGAGATTCCTGCCTGCGCAGGAATGACTGAGGTTGACGACATCTCATTACGCGCCGAATTCCGTGGGGAGATTCCTGCCTGTGCAGGAATGACTGAGGTTGACGACATCTCATTTGAAAACCGATCTAATCCAACGCGAAGGATCGTTTGTACTCTTCGACTCCCGCCATTTCGGGCTGCTCCTCTTTCAGGCAGATGCAGTTTTCCAGGACCAGCGCATCCATATCCGTCAACATGAAGCAGCGGTAGGCGTCCTGCGGCGATTCCACGATTGGCTCGCCGCGGATGTTGAATGATGTATTGACGACGATTCCCACGCCGGTGCGCCGTTCGAACGCTTTCAGGATGCCGTAGAACCGCGGCGAGGATTCGGCGTCGACGGTTTGTATGCGCGCGGAAAAATCGACGTGCGTGATCGCCGGGAAATCGGAACGCACGGCGTTCAGCTTGTCCAGTCCGAATAGCTTGTCCTGGCCGTTGACGGCTCTGCGGCGATCTTCGCGCACCGGCGCGACCAGCAACATATAGGGGCTGTCATGGTCGAGCTCGAAATACTCGCCGACGCGCTCGCGCATGCAGCTGGGCGCGAATGGGCGGAACGATTCACGGAACTTTATCTTCACGTTCATGCGGCGCTGCATCTCGGGATTTCGCGCATCGCCGAGAATGCTGCGATGACCCAATGCGCGGGGGCCGAATTCCATGCGGCCCGCGAAGTGACCGACGACTTTGCCCTCGTCGATAAGCTCTGCGATCGCATCGCACAATGTTGACTCGTCGGCGTATGTATGAAACTTAGAGCCGACGCTTTTTAAGTGTTCAGCGATTGTGCCAACATCATATGCGGGGCCGAGATAAGATCCGAATTGTGAATCGCTTTCTCGTGGATGACGCGCGTGTCCCATGAGTTGGTGCCAGCAGAACAGTGCGGCGCCCAAGGCGCCGCCTGCGTCGCCCGCCGCGGGCTGAATCCAGATTCGCTCGAATGGACCTTCGCGCAGAATGCGGCCGTTGCCGACGCAATTGAGCGCGACGCCTCCCGCGAGACACAAGTTGCGCATGCCCGTTTTCACGTGGACGTGGCGCGCAATGCGCAGCATGACTTCCTCGGTAACGACCTGGATGCTCGCGGCGAGGTCCATCTCGCGTTGCGTCAAGGGCGCTTCGGGCTTTCGCGGCGGGCCGCCGAATAATTCGTGAAACCGCGCGTTCGTCATGGTGAGTCCGGCGCAGTGGTTGAAATAGCGCTGGTCCATCCAGAACGATCCGTCGTCGTTGATGCGGATAAGGTGCTCGCGAATCGTCTGCGCGAACTTCGGTTCGCCGTACGGCGCGAGTCCCATCAACTTGTACTCGCCGGAATTCACTTTGAAGCCCGTGTAATACGTGAACGCGCTGTACAAGAGGCCCAGCGAATGCGGGAATCGAATCTCCTGTCGAAGGCCGATGCGGTTGCCGGACCCCGTGCCCCAAGTCGTCGTCGCCCATTCGCCCACGCCATCGAACGTGATGATGGCGGCTTCCTCGAACGGCGACGGAAAGAATGCGCTCGCGGCGTGCGACTCGTGGTGTTGCGCGAAATAGATGGGGCCTTCGTATCCGCCGCCCAATTGCCGGTCGATAATTTTTGGCAGGAACAATTTCTCGTGCAGCCAGAGCGGCATTGCCTGCATGAACGATCGGAGTCCGCGCGGCGCGAACGCGACGTACGTTTCCAGCAGCCGTTCGAACTTCAGCAGCGGTTTGTCGTAGAAGATGACAGCGTCCAGTTGCGGCGCTTCGAGCTTCGCGTGCTGCAAACAATAATCGACGGCCTTTGCGGGGAAGCGGTGATCGTGTTTGACGCGCGTGAACCGTTCTTCCTGCGCGGCGGCGACTATTTCGCCATCGACAACGAGTGCTGCGGCGCTGTCGTGGTAAAAGGCGGATATGCCGAGAATCGCGGTCATTGAGGCAGGTGCTCCGCCGCTGATGGTATCGCCGCGCTTGTACACTCATCAATAAACTGCGCTTGCACATTCATCAATAAACCGCGCTTGCACACGCATCAACGGCAAAAAAAGAATCGCGCCCCGGCGAGGTTGATCCCGCTGGGGCGCGCGTTGCAATTTGAGTCAATTATTCTACGGTCGTAAAGTCCGCGGTCCATTCCATCGTGCCGAACGCGATGCGCAACGTTCCGCCGGTTGCGCCGTTTTCCTTGAGCTCGACGGTGAATGTCTCGGCTTCGGTCGCGGGCGTGCCGACTTTGACTGGGATTTCCGCCGCGTCGGCCGCGGCGCTGTGTTGCGTCCCCCAAATGTCGGCGTCGTTGTTGAATACGAGATGCCATTCGTTGGCCGAAACTTTTTTGAG
>JBGTJY010000682.1:0-1640 GCA_041744855.1 Candidatus Hydrogenedentales bacterium | reverse complement strand
GACGAAACAAATGGCTTTGTTGACCCTCCAACGTCAAGCAAATCACCTCGCCGATCCAGCGGAACAGCGACAAATCCTCGCCGCTTGCAGCGGGCGACTGCCGTTCGATCGGCAACTGACCCGTCATGGATTGGAGCCATTGTCGGCCGTCGGCATTCAAGTCCTACAGATAAATGTCGGCAAGCTGTGCAATCAGACGTGTCGCCATTGTCACGTCGACGCGGGCCCGGACCGTCGTGAGCAGATGTCGCATGCAACGATGCAACTCTGCCTGGCTGCGATGGATCGCGGCCAAATCCCCATATTGGACGTCACCGGTGGCGCGCCAGAGATGAATCCGCACTTTCGCTGGCTAGTTGGTGAGGCGCGCCGGATGGAGCGTCATGTGATCGACCGTTGCAATTTAACGATATTGTTGGCGCCCGGTTTCACCAGTTTGCCCAATTTCTTGGCGGACCATCAAGTGGAGGTCGTGGCCTCGCTGCCCTGCTATCTGGAGGAAAATACCGATGCCCAGCGCGGCGATGGTGTCTTTCGCAAGTCGATTGAAGCATTGCGCCGTCTCAACGCCCTGGGTTACGGTCAACCCGGAAGTTCATTGGTTCTGACGCTGGTTTACAACCCGATCGGTCCGGTGCTGCCGCCATCGCAGCCATCGTTAGAGGCGGACTACCGCCGCGAACTGGCTAGCCGCTACGGGGTCGTATTCAGCCGGCTGTACACGATAACCAACATGCCGATTAGCAGATTTTTGGACGACCTGCTCAATACGGGGCAGTACGACGAGTACCTGGAAGAGCTAATCGACGCCTTCAATCCGGCAGCAGTCCCGGGCGTCATGTGCCGCACGATGGTCTCCGTTGGCTGGGACGGTCGGTTGTACGACTGCGATTTTAACCAGATGCTGGAACTGGGGTTGGAACGAGGGCAGCCACAGCATATTCGCGACTTCGATCTACAGAAGCTGAAGAGGAGGCGTATTACCACCGGGATGCACTGCTATGGTTGTACCGCCGGCTGTGGTTCAGGCTGCGACGGGGCGATTATCTGACGCAGCCGAAACAAGGCTGCAGCGGGCGCAAGATTTGCATTGCGGCTACGAGATTCGTTGGATGTGTGAGGTGGTTTACACTCCTGACCCCACTAGGAGAATACGATGCATGGAAGACCTCTGGTCGTTGTGAGAGCAAGAGTTCCCGGTTTTCCTAAAAATGGAGGAGCGATCCATGAGTAAGTCAGACCTGTCGCGTCGCGATTTCCAGAAGCTGACGGCAGCGGCATTCGGTGGCCTGTTGGTTGGCGCCGGCATGCAACCGTTGGCCTCGGCCGAGGACAAAGAAAAGGAGAAGAAAAATCCGCTGCTCGAGGAGCCGCACGTCTGCCGCGGGTTGAACACGTGCAAAGGAAAGGGCAAAAAAGACGACAAGAACGAATGTGCCGGACGCGGGACGTGCGCCACGGTGGAGGCCCACACGTGCAAGGGCGAGAATGCCTGTCGCGGGCAGGGCGGCTGCGGCGCGAAACCTGGCGAGAACGAGTGCAAAACTAAGGGAGGGTGCGCCGTTCCGCTCAAAGACAAGGCTTGGAAAAAAGCCCGCAAGCGATTTGAGGAGTTGATGGCCAAGGAGGGTAAGAAAGTC
>JBGTJY010000681.1:0-1875 GCA_041744855.1 Candidatus Hydrogenedentales bacterium | reverse complement strand
GGAGACTCGAATGCGCCATATCCTGATTATCGTCTTGCTCTTTGTTGCCACGGCCCCTGCGTTAGCCGAGCAAGCTTCGCACACGCCATACAAGGGTTTGTTGAATCTCCACGCGGAGTTGAGGGATTACATGGTGCCAGGCTTCACGGCGAGCGTCGTGCTCGATTCCGGGGCCCGTGTCGGGGAAGTTTATGCCGACGATCTGATGGCCGAGAAACTGCGCGGCCTCGACCGTTTTGATGCGCGGCTCGCTGCGATGGATGTGCAGAAGTGGGAGCGATCAGAGCAAGTCGAGTTTTTGGCGGTGAAGTCGCTGCTCAACGGATACCGGTTCAATCTGCAAGTGCTGCGGCCATGGAAACGCGATCCCGGGTTCTACCTGGACCCGCTAATGCGCGTTGCATTTTCGAAAGTACCGGCCAGCGGTGAAGAATTGGCCGATCTCCGGGCCGCGCTGGCAGCGGTTGCGCCGATGTTGGCGGGTGCGCGGACAAATCTGACGGCGGTGGCGGGCGACTATGCCGACCTTGCGCTTTTCAACCTTGAGAACAGCGATGGTGTCAACCACTATCACCCGTACCGGGAGGTGCCGCCAGCAGGCATCATCGGCTGGTATGATGACCTTCTAACGCGCAGCCGCGAGGCTCAGCCCGAACTGGCCCGTGATGTCCTTTCGGCGCGATCGGCCGTGATGGAGTTCCGCGACTGGCTGCGGGCGGAACGCCCTCGAATGAACGCTCCGGCTGGAGTGGGGGCGTATCGCTACGAGTGGTACATCAATCATGTGCGCATGATCCCGATGACCTCGCAAGAAATGCTGACCCTTGCCGAGCGCGAGCACGAACGGATGACGGCCGCCTTGGCAATTTTCCGCCATCGCAATCGGAACGAACCTCGCCTCGAGGCATCTCGCAATGCCGAAGAGCAAGAGCGGAAGATCGCGGAGACGGATCGTATTGTCCGGGCCTTTCTGGTGCGCGAAGATATTATCACGATACCGGACTTCATCGGCGAGCTGGGCAGCAATACGCCGTGGATCGAAAGACCGAATGGCCTGAATTTCTGGGAACATATTCAGTTCCGCGATCCGATTCCCGACCACCTGCACGCAGTTATCCCTGGGCATCGGTTCGATGCGGTCGTCGCGGCACGCGATACCCGTCCGATCCGCGGGCGCTACAGTGATGGAGCGCGCGCCGAAGGTTGGGCGACCTATCTGGAAGAAGCGCTGATGCTTGCCGGTGCGACTTCGCATTCCCCACGTGCCGACGAATATATGCAACTCTTCGGGATCTTTCGTGCCGCACGTGTGCCCGCCGACATCTACATGCAGCACAATCTGTGGAGCGTTCAGCAGGCCGTGGATTTCATGCGCGAGAAGACGCCGGGGCTCGACGAGGACGTGGCGCGGGTCGATGCCGAGATTTATCTTCGCCGTCCGCCGGGATATGGCGTGGCGTACACGATCGGTAAGTTACAGATGGACGCCTTGCTTGCCGATCGCTCGCGGCAACTCGCCGAGGATTTCTCGCTGAGGGAATTTCATGACGATTTCCTTGCGAAAGGTCGCCTTCCGATTGCCTTGATCAGATATGAGATGACGGGAACGGACGCGGAGGTCGAGCAGTTCTGGAAAACCCCGCCCATTCCGCCGCTCTAGGATCGCTTCATACTCTCGCGGGCATCTTGTCGTGCGCTGATTGATCGACTTTGGACCGGCGCCCCTTGCGCTATGCCGAGTGCGGTTCGCTTCCGCGCCGCAAGCCATCGATCAGAGGTAGCCCCCTCCAATCGACCGCATTGTCGAACGCTCAGGCCGCCCTGCGTTCCGCGATATCGCCCTTGAGCCATTCGCGCGCGCGGCGCTGGGCTTCG
>JBGTJY010000680.1:0-2435 GCA_041744855.1 Candidatus Hydrogenedentales bacterium | reverse complement strand
CGGAATGACCAGAAAGGCGCGCGGCCTCGCAATGACGCGGTCTGGTTGGCGCCGCTTAGTCCCGCGACCGGCGGAATGACCAGAAAGGCGCGCGGCCTCGCAATGACGGATGGATTGGCCCACTCAGTCGCGCGACCGGCGGAATGCCCAGAAAGACGCTGCGAATCCCCCAATACCGACCAAACCGGTGCCAATGCACCAGGGGAGGGGATGAAAACCTTCCTGACGCAACAGGGCGTACCCGATGACGAGCGCAATGCCAAAAATGCTTAAGACGCCGGTGGCCAACCCGATTCGTTTCGTATAATAATAGACGTCGTCGTATTGAGCGTATTCCAGCTCCTGGCTGATCGCCATGGCCGCTGCGACTGCGCGTTGTTCCTTCGCGGAGCTAACAAGCGACACCGGGCTCGGCCCACTGTTCGCCGTCCGGCTTTGCGTACCCGATGCGGCGATGCACTTCGGACATTTTGACACGACGGCGGGCAGTACGGAAGGATCCAGCGTACCGTCTTGCAGATGTTTCGCGGCGTAGCGCGCGGCGTCGTTGTTGTGAGTCGCGAGGCTAAACGGCGCGGCGCAGACGACACACCAGCGTTCGCGAGTCCACTGCTCCATCGATACAACCTCTCGCCGACGCCGCCCGCGCTACTGCACCGTCACCATGGGACGGATCGCCTCGAGACGCTTCTCGCCGATGCCCGTGACTTCGAGCAAATCTTCCACGCTGCGAAACGGCGCGAGGTTTCGGTAGTCGATGATCGCCTGCGCGAGTTTCGGCCCGATCCCCGGCAACGTCTCGAGGTCTTGCTGAGTCGCCTGATTCAGATCAATCAATCCATTCGCGCGGGTCGTGGCGCCTGCGCCGGGCGGGACGCTGGCGAGCGTATTGATGTTAGCGGCTATCGAATTTGTCTGAGTGGTCTGCGGCGCATCCGGCCGCCAACCGGCGATCGTATATTCGGCGGGATTCCAAACCGGTTGCGAGCGGCGTCTCGACGACTGCGACATCGAAGCATCCGACGCGCCCCCGGGTATGGTGAGCGTCGTGCCATCGATCAACTTCGCGGCGAGATTGATGTCGCTCGTGTCCGCCGATTCATTCAGGCCATCGGCTTCATCGATCAAATCTTGAACGCGATCTTCGCTCGTGAGCCGGTACAGTCCCGGCGAATTCACCGCGCCTTGAATCGAGACGGCAACGAGCGCCGGACGAACGGGAGCGGCCTGCGGCTGTGCGATGGGTTGCACCGTGCTGACGGCCGGAGCTTCAACTTCGGCGGCAACCCCACGCGCGGGGGGCGGTTGTGGGGTTCCCGGCGACGGCAAGGGCGTTGCCGAGGAATCGCGGCCAGTCCAATAGACGGTCGCCGATCCCACGAGTACAGCGAAGGCGATCGAGCCGATCACCATTTGTTCGCGACGCGTCATTAACCGGCTTAACATCCCTCGGCTCCGAAAGCGCGCGTCCCTTCGCACGCAACTTGAGGAAGTACTTTACACCATGGCCGGGGCGGCAGTCAGCCAAGCGGGGGCGGCAATCATCCAAGTAGGGGCGGGTTTGAAACCCACCCACCACGTTGACGATGTTGGCGGGGTTATTCTTCCGAGGCCCAGCCCGTGCCATCGATGAACTCGACGCTCGACACATCGATTTTGACTTCGGTCGCTTCTTCGGGCATCGAGAAGGCCGTCGCTTCGCTGGCTATCGTCGCGGTTTTGTTGACGGCGGCGGATTGTCCGTCGGACGTGAATTCGCCCGTGAAGGTCGTGCTCGATTCGCCGAGCGTCTTGCCCGTCGCGCTCAGGTACGCCATGTCGGCATAGATCACCATCGCGTCTTTGTTCGAGTGGTTTTGCAACTCGACATTGATCGTGACGAAGCTGCCGTCGCGTTCGGCAATTCCGGTGAATTTCGCGGTGACAGGCGTCGGAGCGTTTTCGAATTGAAGTTCTTCGACGCGTTCGGGCATTTCGGAAAAGCGCTTCAGGGGTACCGGCGGAAATGCGAACGCGTACTCGACGTTATTGCCAGACGGCGCGAGTTTCACGAGCACCTTCGCCGGGGCCGCGTTCAGCGAGATGCTGACGTTGGCGACGCCCGCTTCCCACGAGTAGGAGTTCACCGAGTAGCCGCCCACGGGCTGGCCCGCTTCGTCTTCGGCGGCGTAGTAGGCGTGCAGGTTTTCGGTAGCGACTTCCGGTCCCGTGACCTTGAGCTCGACGCTGTCGCTGAAGTTTTCCGCGACGATCGTCAGGTCGCCGGCCATGACGGGTTCTTCCGTCTGCTTCGCCGTGATGGCCGCTTCGAGAATCGTTTCCGGAATTGCCAGCATGACCGCGCCAGAAATTTCATGGATCGTTTCGACTTCCCGGATGAGCTGAAACATATCGAGACTATACATGCTCATGTACGCCGAACCCGCCAGCGTTCC
>JBGTJY010000679.1:0-2275 GCA_041744855.1 Candidatus Hydrogenedentales bacterium | reverse complement strand
CCGAGCGCGGAGGTGTAATCCAGACCCCAACGGAAGCCCAGCCACCAAGTCACGATCGTGCCGAGGATGAGTGCCGCCGCGAGGGTCCACGCGTTCATGCGACGTTCCCACGCAAGGAACACGACGATCGCGGCGGTGGCGAAGGCTTCGGTGAACCAATCGTCGACGATGAGATCGAGCTGGTACGCGGCAGCCCAGCCGAGTGCGGCGAACGCGGCGATCAAGATGGCGAGCGCGAGTGACGCGTCGTAGTCATTGCGCCAGATTCCGAACGCGATACTGCCGACGATCGCGCCGAGGGGCATCAGCCAAAAGACGTGGAAGCCGATGTAGTATTGGAGGAAAAAGGCCGCGAATCCGCCAATGATTGCGCCTTTGAGCGGAGCGCTGAGCCGAATCACGGAGTTGTGGCAGAGCGCGTAGAGGCACACGCCGATCAGCGCCGTGAATGCTTCGACCCAATCGGCGTCTAACCAGTAAAGCGGGGCGAGATGGCGCAAGTTGGTGGCGTCGGCGCTGGTCGATACCCAGCGATCGATGATCGCGCCGCCGAAAAATTCCCAGAGCCACCATACCCCAAAAATCCACAGCAACGGAACGATCGCGCGCTCGAGTCGATCGCGATCGGCGACCGCGGGGAACGCCGTGCCCGCGCCGCCCATGCCGCCCCAAAGGAAACCGATGACGAACAACATCGCGAAGCCGTAGAACTGAGACGACGCCTGGCCGGAGTGTGCGTAAGCGAGTACTTGGCCGTAGGAGATGGAACCGCCGAATGCCCAGCCGAGCGCACCGAAAAACGCGAAGTACGCAACGCGGCGGCGCCAATCTTCTCGCCCGGACAGGAGGCAGACCACGATCGCGGCGAGTGCCCCGGGGAGCATCGCGCCGAATTCGTGTCCGAAATTGCCGCGAATGCCCCAGCCGATCGAGAGCGCAAGCGCAGCGAGGAGGATGGTGGAGAGGCGGAAGCCTGGTTGGGGAGACGAAGCCACGCGGGATAGGGTCTAGGGTCTGGGGTTTCGGGTCAAGAGTTGGTCGACGTGAGACCTGCGGAATATCTTACAGGAGAGGGGGAGACGAAACGGAAGCTAGAAGCCATCCCCAAAACTTAGGCCAGTCATTCTGAGCGCCAGCGAAGAATCTCGTTCGCGCGATTTCCGGAGGTTTTGCTCCAACGGTGATTCCTCGCTGGCGCTCAGAATGACTGGTAGTCGAGGTTCTGAAATGCACGCAGAGATGGCATCGCCGAACCTGGATTCGGCCGCGGACGCGGACGAGCGCGGCCCTCCCCGGATTAGGGCGTTTCGGGTTTGGGAAGATCTTCGATGGGCGCGTAGTAAGGCTTGGTGAGGGCGTTTACTTTGCCCAGGAAATTCTTCGTGGTTTCGGCGGGCGGCAGGAACGACCAGTCCTGGCGGTGGAAATTCCAGCTCTCGGGATTGAGCGTTTGGGCCTTGTCCCAATACGTGTTCGCGCGTTCCATATCGTTCTGCGAGAAGAAATAGTTCGCTAGCTTAAACGTAGGTTCGGCAAGCGATTCTTCGGGCGTGCGCACGCGGATGTGTTTGGCGACTTCTTCCGCGGAATAAATAAACTCGCTTTGATCGCCCTTCGCGACCCAGTCGCGCAGCGCGGGAACGTACGCGTCGTCCCCAATCGTTTGGCCGAGCACCTTCGCCGAGCGCGGGTAGGTGCCTTCGTTGATCCGGACAATGCGGCCTTGTTCGTCGATCCAGACGCCGGAGGGCACGTTGACCAGATTGAACAGCGAACTGATCGTGTGGTTCTCGTCGATGATCGCGGTGTAGGTGACCTTCGCGTTGTCGAATACGGCGCCCGCCGCAGCCTCCCCGCCGGTGTCTTGCGCGGCGGAGATGATCTCGAAGTTCTGGTCCTTCAGGCTCTCGTAAATCGACTGCCACACGGGCACGTCAAGTCGGCACCCTCACCAGGAGGCCCAAGTGAGTATCAACACTTTCTTTCCGCGAAAATCGGAAAGCCGGATGGTGTTGCCATTGCGATCCTTGAGCGCGAAATCGGGCGCGACGGCATTTTCGAGGAAGGATTTGCGGACAATCGGAATTTCGCCAAAACTCCAAACGGATTTTTCAGCATCGTGTACGTAGGCCTGTTGGAGTTTGCGCGCGAGTTCGGTGACGTTGAACCAGCGCTGGCCATCGCGCGTGACCGTGATCTCGTTGTCCTGGTCCTGACGAACGGGGATGCACAGTTCGTCGAGGCACGCACCCTCGGGCTTAAGCACGAACCCATT
>JBGTJY010000678.1:0-3962 GCA_041744855.1 Candidatus Hydrogenedentales bacterium | reverse complement strand
GCCATGAGTTTCGTCGAAGGCCTGATGTCGGCGGTCATCGTCACGACGCTCACCGCGTGGTGGCTGCGGCGAACGGGTGACGCGTATCAACTGTCCGGCTCCTTTTCGCGGATGCGGCCGCCGGATTGGCTCGCGTGGGTCGTCATCGCGACGGCGTTGCTGTGGTTCGCCGATCAACGCTGGCCATCCGAATGGATGCGTATCGCGAGCTGGAACACGGGCTTCGCATTGGCGGCCTTCTATTGGCTAAACGGCCTGTCGGTGCTGACGTATGCCGTCGCGGCATTCAAGCCCAATGCGATCATGCTGGCGGCGCTTGTCGTGGCCATGGTTGTGCTCAACCTCATGAGCCTGTTGACGGTCGCCGGGCTGTTCGATACGTGGTACGAATTCCGCCGCAAGATCGATGAACTGCTCGCGGCGCGCCAACTGCGAGAAAAGTCCCGAAACGATTTTACTTAAACAACCGGGGAGGGACGCGCTCTAACGTTCCTAGGAACGCCGCGTCCCGCCCTACGAGATGCACGCCCAGGCGTGCGGAGGAAACTGAGAATGCGTGTAATACTTTGCGAAGACGTCGATCACCTCGGCGCGATGGGCGAAACCGTAGTTGTGAAATCCGGCTACGCGAGGAATTTTCTGATTCCGCGGAAGCTCGCCGTGTCGTCCCAATCGGCCAGCGCGAAACAAATCGACCACGAATTGCGCATCATCAAGAAGCGCGAGGAAAAAATTCGCAAAGAGCAAGGCGAATACAAGCGGCAGCTCGAAGGCGTGCAGCTTGAATTCACGGCGAAGGCGAGTGACGAAGGCCGACTGTTCGGGTCCGTCACCAACATGCACATCGCCGACCGCCTCGCCGAACTCGGCCACACGATCGACCGGCGGAAAATTTACCTTGCGGAGCCGCTGAAATCCCTCGGCGAACACATCGCCTCGATTCGGCTCGCGAAAGGCATCGAAGCAAAAATAAAAATTACCATCAACAAAGAAGAAACCGCCGAACCCGTGGCCGAAGAAGAGCCGTTCAAGCCCGAAACCGACGAAGACGAGCACGAAGCGGACGACGATTTCGACGACGAAGAATAACAGCGAAGATCGCGCAATACCGGTAACGCCGCTTTCCAAGCGGCGAGTTTGCACGCGACGACTGTCCAAGCAGCGAGTGTTGCGCGGTCCGCCGTCTCAACCCGTCGCTTCAAATCGGCCCAAGTAAACCTGTTCGCGACATCGCTAGTCCCATACGCAGCCGCTCACCGCATCAAAGGGACTTCCGATGTTCACCCTGCGCCAAACCACCGTTGTCCTCGCGTTCGCATGCCTCTGCTGCCATTCCGAAGCGCAACTGGCGGGATACTGGACCGGTCGAATCCAATCCGGCAGCGCGTCGACGCCTTTCGCGGTTCAGATCGAATCCGACGCGGCAACCATAAGCTTTCCAAATTCCGGCGTCATGGACGCGGCGGTGACGAAGCTCGAGCTTGCGCATGATCGCGTCAGCTTCAACCTGCGCTGGCTTCGCGAAAACTTCGCGTTCGAAGGCTCACTGAATACCGGCGCGCTCGCCGGGACCGTGTCCTTCGACGGGAAGCGCATGCCGTTCACACTCGAACGCGGAGTCTGGGAACCGCCGTACCGCGAAGAAGAACTGAAGTACACCAACGGCAACGTGACCATCGCGTCGACCCTTTTTATTCCCGCCGGCCCGGGCCCGCATCCCGCGGTCGTGATGTTGCACGGGTCCGGTAACAATGAGCGAACCCGGTACCGTTTCCTCGCGGACTTCTTCGCGCGTCAAGGGGTCGCATGCCTCATCTCGGACAAACGTGGATGCGGCGAATCGACCGGCGACTGGAACGAAGTCGGATTCGTGCCGCTCGCGGAAGACGGCATCGCGGGCGTCAACCTGCTTCAAGCGCGTGCCGACATCGATCCGAAACGCGTCGGCATGACCGGCATCAGCCAGGCGGGATGGGTCATGGTTCAGGCGGCTGCGCTGTCCGACGACATTGCGTTCCTCATGGTCGATTCCAGCTCGACGTATGACGTCGAACGCGAAGGATTCTACGATTTCGAAGCCCAACTCGCCGCCGCAGGCCATGGCAAAGACGTAATAGAAAAAGCGGTGGCCATCCTGCGGCTCGACAACCACGTGACCCGGACGGGGCAAGGCCATGACGAGTTGATGGCCTCAGTGAATCAAGCGAGGCAAGAGCCGTGGTTCAAGGACATGGGTTTCATGGCGATGCCCGTCAGTGCGGGGTTCCGCAAGTTCTACGCGCTGATTCTCGACTTCGATCCGAAACCGCTGATCGAAAAGATCAAGTTGCCAATCTTGTGGCTCTACGGCGAAAAAGATATGAGCGTCTCAAGCCAGGAATCGATAGCCATCCTCGAGGACATCGACAAGCGCCTCGACAAGGACTACACGAGCAAGCTCTTCCCAGGCGCCGACCACGGCCTGCGCGTCCCACCGGACCCGGCCCGCGACGCTTTCCCGGCCCCTGTGCTCGCGGAGGGCTATCTCGATGCCAAAGCCGCGTTCATCCGCGAACGAGTCCTCGCCAATCAGTTGGGTAGCTAAGCCTATAAACTATCGCGAAACTCGACTACCAGTCATTCTGAGCGCCAGCAAAGAATCACCATTGGTGCAATACCTCAGGAAATCGCGCGAATGTGATTCTTCGCTCGCGCTCAGAATGACTGGCCTAAGGTATTGGGATAGCTTCTAGATTTTCGGCGGCGCGGGCGTCGACGGCGTGGGGCTTGTGCCCGCCGTGCCGGTTTCGTTGGTGATTTTGGCGAAGAATTCCGGGAATTCGACGCCGCCGACGTCTTTCATGACTTGCATCATGGGCGGCAGAGTTTGCGCCAGGTTGTTGAGGAACGACGAGGTGCTGCTTCTTCCGTCGTGACCATTGCCCGTTTCCCAGACGATGACCTTATCGAACTTGATGTTGGAAATCGCTTGGGCGGAAGTCTCGGCGAGTTTGTCCATGTGTTCGAGCATGAGCATTTTGAACGCGGCATCCGCGCCGCCGCAGGCGTCGACGATGAGCCTGAGGCCTTCGGCCTTCTTGGCGAGCATTTCGTATTGGCCGCGGGCTTCGGCGTCGAGCTTCGCGAAGATGGCCGCCGCCTCGCCTTCCGCCTCGATGCGGCGCTTTTCCTTTTCGGCCTCGGCGACGACAATGGTCTGCGCCTTCTCGGCCTTGGCGGGGGCTTCGAGCGCGGCGCGGCGCTCGGCTTCGACCTTGTCAGCTTCGGCAAGAGCGGCCTGAGCGAGGGCCTTGTTCTTCGCTTCGAGGACGGCGGCCTTGGCCTGCTCGGAGCGCGTGGCGCTGGCTTGGAAGGCTTCGGCCTCCTTGATTTTGAGCTTCGCTTCGGAGTCGGCGATGGAGGCCCTGGCGAGATTTTCGCCGGTGATCGCTTGGGCATTCGCGTCGGCGACCTTGATGCGCATTTCCTGTTCGGCCGCCTTGACCTGCGCCTCGCGCTGGAACCCGGCGGACTCCTCGCCGATGGTCTGCTCTTTCTGGAGTTCGGCCACGCGCACCGCCTGATCCTTCTCGGCCTGGCGCACGCCGATCTGCTGGTTCTTGCGGTTGTCCGCCACAATAACGAGTTTCTCGCGTTCGGCCTCGGCGACGCGGACTTCGCCCATCTTGAGTTGGTCGGCGACGTCGCCGCGCGCCTGTTGAACGGCCTGGGCCGCGGCCTTTTGACCGATGGCCTCGATGTAACCGGAGGCGTCGGTGATGTCGGTGATGTTGACGTTGATAAGGACGAGGCCGATTTTACGAAGTTCGGGTTCGAGCGAATTTTGGATGCTGTGGAGGAATTTCTCGCGGTCGCGATTGATGTCCTCGATGCCCATCGAGGCGATGACTTGGCGCAACTGGCCGAAGATCATTTCTTCCGCCTGCTTGCGGATCTCGCCCGACGAAAGGCCGAGCAAACGT
>JBGTJY010000677.1:0-6491 GCA_041744855.1 Candidatus Hydrogenedentales bacterium | reverse complement strand
TGGTGTCCGTGCCGCCGACGCGCTCGAACTCGCGCTCCTGCAACACGCGCAACAGGCGAATCTGCGTGTGCGGCGAGAGATCGCCGACTTCGTCGAGGAAGATCGTGCCGCCGTGGGCGAGCTCGAAGCGGCCCTTGCGCTGGGCGGTCGCGCCGGTGAACGCGCCTTTTTCGTGGCCGAAGAGTTCGCTCTCGATGATTGTCTCGGGCAGCGCGGCGCAGTTGACGCGGACGAACGGTTTGGTCGCGCGCGGGCTGTTGTAGTGGATGGCGTGCGCGACGAGCTCCTTCCCCACGCCGCTCTCTCCGCGGATGAGCACGGTGGCGTCGCTGCCGGCGACCTGCGCGATCATGTCGAAGACAGCCTGCATGGCATTCGAGCGGCCGATGATGTTGGCGGGGCGAAAACGTTCGCGGAGTTCGCCCTGCAATCGCGTGTTTTCCTCGACGAGTTTGTCGCGGTCCTTGAGCACTTCCTGACGGAGGCGGACTGCTTGAGCGACCATCGAGGCGATGATGGAAAGCAGGCGCACGTCTTCCCTAAGCGAAACCTCGGCATCGAACAAATTGTCGACGCTGAGCGCGCCAATCGTTTCGTTGCCGACTTTGATGGGGACGCAGACGAAGGAGATTTCTTCTTTGTTGACGTTTTGGCGGGCCTTCGTTTTGTCCAGGAAACGGGGTTCTTCGGAGACTTTCGGAATCGCCATGGGGCGGCCGGTCTGGACTACGCGGCCCGTGATACCCTCGCCGAGCATGTAGCGTCCGCGTTGCCGCTCGTTGGGAGAGAGACCTTCGGCTTCCTCAATGACGAGTTGGCCGGTGTTGCTGTCGAGGAGCGTGAGCGTACCGCGCATCATGCCCGTATTCTTTTGAATACATTTGAGCACGGGCCCCGCGACGTCACGGAGATCGGCGCTTTGCTCGAGAATCTGGCTAATCTCGAACAGAAGTGCGAGTTCAGAAACTTCGGATCGGATTTTTGGTGCAGCTAGGGCCACGGTATGGTTTCTTTCGGGTCATCGCGAGACGATTCGGTAAGAACTGGGCCGACTATGCACGAGATTGTATGAAATTGATTGGGATATTGCAAGGTGGTAGCAAGTTTTGATTTTGGGTACGTTTGCGTGGATTTCGGCGCAGGCTGGAAGCCTGCGTCACATTAGAAGCCTGCATCACAAAGTAAAGTCTGGAATTGAAAATGCTTCCTGGGGGGTGTTTAGTCCTACAATGGGAAATTGGGGAACGTGCGGGTTACAGGAGATGTTCGTCCATGAACCTTGGGCATCGCATTATTTCGGGTGGTTTTAGAAGCGGGGTCGTCGCGATTGCGATGGCGTTGTGTGTCGGTTGCGAGACGGTTCCGCTTACGGGGCGATCGACGCTCGCGCTGTTGCCGGAATCGCAGTTGGCGTCGATGAGCGTCGAGGCGTATCGCGAGGCGTTGTCGACCGAGACACTCTCGCGGGATGCGCGGGCGGTGGACCAGGTGACCCGCGTGGGGCGGCGAATTGCGGGGGCGACCGAGGCGTATCTGCAGGCGAATGGATACTCGACTTCGCACTTCGCGTGGGAATTTAGCGTCATCGACAACGACGAAACTGTGAACGCGTTCGCGCTGCCCGGCGGCAAGATCGCGGTATACACGGGCATCTTGCCGATCGCGCAGGACGACGCGGGGCTCGCGGTGATCATGGGCCACGAAGTAGCGCACGCGGTGGCGGGGCATTCGAACGAGCGCGTGAGCCAGCAGATCATGGTGCAGGCGGGAGCGATGGGCCTGCAGGCATTCGTCGCGAATCGGCCCGAGCAGACGCGCGAACTGGTGATGCAAGCGGCCGGGGCCGGCGCGCAATTCGGAATTCTACTGCCCTACAGCCGGTTGCACGAATCGGAAGCGGATCGTATCGGGCTTACGTTGATGGCGATCGCGGGATATGATCCGCGGACGGCGCCGGCGTTTTGGCAGCGAATGAATGCGCGCGGTGGAGCGCGGCCGCCGGAATTTCTCTCGACGCACCCCGCGCCGGAGACTCGAATTCAGAACTTGCAAAATTACATGCCGGAGGCGATGGCGGCGTATCGGCCTCGTTGAATTGCAAACAATCCCTATGAGAAAGGCTGCAGCGATCGGTCTGACGTTGCTGGTCCTGTTCCTTATTGCCTACGCCGTACGTCTCGAGTTCGATGCTGCGTCTACCAACAAAACCTCGCACACGATCGCTTGTGAAGCCGACCCCTTTACAGTTGCAGCCGCGATCGAGTTAATCGAACAAGATGCAAACTGGCTTCCTCAGGGATCTGAAATGGACTCATCGCTAATCGATGATCGTGGTGAGCACCGCGTATGGCGGATCACAAATGGATATGGAACAAAAAACTATGTGATCTTCGTGCGAGCCTTGCCGGGAATCGACAATGCGAAAGTGACGATTGTCGATGAACCGGAATACCAGATCGGTGACGGCGTCCGACACTACCTTAATCGCGCGGATGGCAGTTTTGGAGCGCGATTCGCTGAAGCTCTCCACGAGAACATCGATTATATCGAGTCCTTCAAAAATTCAGCCCTGCGCTGAAGGTCACCGCCGAGCGGACACATCGTTGTTTTGGGAGCGGATGAATGCGCGCGGTGGAGCGCGGCCGCCGGAATTTCTGTCGACGCACCCCGCGCCGGAGACTCGCATTCAGAACTTGCAGAATTACATGCCGGAGGCGATGGCGGCGTATCGGCCGCGGTAATATCTACTCTTCATCGATGTATAGAACTTCCGTCGCCTGATCGGGATGGAGGATGACAAGAAACTCCGGCTCACGGTCGGTAACTCCCTCGAACAAGAAATCCATTCCCATGGCAGTTATCGTTATATCGGCAGCGGAGTCGCTATCTTCAAACTCCAGGCTTTCGATGGTGCTTTCCGACGGCTCGGCAGTGAAACTCATAGTCGTGGCGCCGACCTTGACCGAAACCGTCTGATCGGTTTCCTTGCTGTTCGATACTTCGATTTCGACGGTGTATTTGCCAGGCGTGCATTCCATTTCCCCACCGCCCAACAACACGATTCCGAGAGCGACGAGCCAAAGGCGCTTGTGCATTTCGAAAACCCCTTCCTGTGAATTGCCGACGGTGCGTGCACCGAACAATATCGGAATACTAGCGAAGCGGCTAACTGAAATCCAGCGTTTGCCGAACCGATAGCGAGGCTAAAATCAATCGTCTTGATCGTTCGTGACGAACGTATTGGACACGGTAATGACCACATCAAACGTTGTATCGTGCGGCACGTCTTCGAAGTCAAAATCTTGTCCGGTGGCCGTTACGGTCACGTCTGGCGTGTTAATGTCGGCCTCATCTTCGAAAAGGAGAGTTGCTTCGGTGGGTCCGGGCTCCGCTTCGATCGTCCTCATATCTCCGTCGACAATGACGACAACGATCTGCAGCTCGTCGGTGCTGTTGGAGACATGAACGGTAATCTCGTAGTCCTCCTGTGGACATCCGAGATGCATGCCCGCGATTGCGACAAGGACTAGCCAGTTTCTGGTTTTCATTCTTTTAGCCTCGGTCCGAATTATTCTTGAGCAGGCGGTTGAAGATCGATGGTGGCGTCGCCGCTTTCGGCAATTTCCACGGCGAACGTGCTTTGGTGGGGCACGTCTGGGAACACGGAATCCATTCCATCGACCGTTACGGTGATTTCCGGGGTGTCTTGTTCATTCCGGACCAGCGGATCGAACAGGATCGTTCCCTCGGTCATGGCTCCGGCGTTGACGGTGATTTCACGTACTCCGTTTTGACCTTCCGCGACTCGAAATCCTACGGTAACGAGCTCTTCGCTGGCGTTGGAGATATCTATCAGAATCTCGTAGCCGGGGCGATCTTGGGGGCACTCCATCTGGCCGAGAAATACTACTCCGAGGGCTACTAGCCAAAGCCGCTTATGCATTGTTCGAATCTCCGCGAAGGTTTGGAGGTTACAGCACGAGGATTTTACAGGAGGGTAATGACCGCCACCAAAGGAGGCGAGCAGGGGCGAGGATCTGGCGTTGGATCAATCCGTTTCGACCAGGAGTCTTGAGAGTGTAGCGCGGAGGTCGTCGGGGATTGGGAGGGATTGTCGCGTGTCGAGGTCGAAATAGACCGACGTGATTTCAGTTGTTGCCGCGACGACGTTGGTTTCGACGTTGGTCATGCGCTGAAAGAGGGTCATTGATTTCGATCCGATGCGGCGGACGCAGCCTTCGATTTTGACGAGGCTGCCGACGCGTTGTTCGGCCATGTATTCGATGACGTGTTTCACGTCGACGAAGGTCTTGCGAGTCTCGGCCATCGTGCCCATGTTCGCGCCGCAGGCGGACATGAGGTGGAACGCGCCGACGTCGAACATGCCGACGTAGTTCTTGACGTTCATGTGGCCGAGCTGATCGCAGAGCCAGGGGTAGACGACGCCCCGGGTGGTTTCGACGTAGGTGCCCATCGAGGCAGTCACTTTCCTTTCCTTTTCACTTGCCTTTCCAATTCGGTTTGCGCTTTTCCGCGAAGGCGCGGGGTCCTTCGACGAAGTCTTCCGATTCATACATGGTCGCGGTCATGGGGAACGTCGTTTCGAGGGCTACGTCGAGTGGCATCGAGAGGCCGAGTTGGGCGGCTTCTTTCGATGCGCGGACGGAGCCGGGCGCGCCCAGCAGAATTTCGCCGGCCCAGCGATTCGCGGCGTTCATTAACTCGGCGGGCTTCACGATTTCGTTGGCGATGCCGTAGCGGAAGGCTTCTTCGGCGCTGAGGCGTTTTCCGGCGAGGATGACGCCCATCGCGGCGTGGTAGGGCATTTGGCGGTGGAGACGATGCACGCCGCCAGCGCCTGCCATTAGACCGACGCGCGGTTCGGGCAGGCCGAAGGTCGCGTTCTCGGAGGCGATGATGAGGTCGCACGCGAGGGCGAGTTCGAATCCGCCGCCGAGCGCGAAACCGTTGACGGCGGCGATGACGGGCTTGATCATGCGCGCGCGTTTGTGGAGTCCGCCGAAGCCGCCTTTGAGTTTCTTGCGGGTTTGGCGGATGACCTCCGCGCCGTGCTCGGCTTGGTATTTGAGGTCGTTGCCCGCGGAGAATGCCTTCTCGCCGGCGCCGGTGACGATGACGACCCAGGCGTCCTCGTCGGCTTCGAAGTCGTTGAAGACTTGATCCATCTCGAGGGCGGCGGGGGGATGGATTGCGTTCATGACCTCGGGCCGGTTGATGGTGAGCGTCCAAACGTGGTTTTTCTTGTCGAGTTTGATGAATTCGTGCGCCATGGGTCGATCCTCCGCGGAAAGGGTGGGAGTATAGCATTGGGCGGCGGGATTTTATGGACGGGATGGACGGGATGGACAAGACAGACGAGGCGGCTTGACGGAAGCGGGACCGGGCAGGAAGGACGGCGCGGGCAGGAATCGTTCATCGGTGAGGGAGGCATGACATCGATGCCTACCCGTCCGTAGGTCGAAGTCTAATTCTTACGTCTTCGTAGCTTGATTGAAGTCGCCTTACGTTGCTGTGCGCGGGTTTGGATACGGCCCGGTAACGACTTGCGAACTTTATTTTGTTTGGCATGGCCGTTGCGTTTGCGAGCGCAATCGCCGCGGGCGCGGCGGTTCCCGGGCAGCAATACTTTTAACGTCAGTAGCAGAATTCTCCCAAACAATCGAGCAGAAAGGATCGGAGTGTATGTGGTCAGGAATTTTTCAGAGGAAGGCGATCCCGTTGTTTTTACTGGGATTGATCCTGACGTCGCCCTTGGCGATTGCGCAGGAGGAAATCGCGGTCGCGGAGGAAGCGGTAGTGGTCGAGGAGACGGCGGTTGTCGAGGAGGAAGCTGGACCGACGGCGGCCGACGCGATATTTACGATTAATAACGTTTGGATGATGGTCGCGACGTTTTTGGTGTTCGTGATGCACCTTGGGTTTGCGACAGTCGAGACGGGACTGACGCAAGCGAAGAACACGGTGAACATTCTGTTCAAGAACTTCACGATCGTGTCGATCGGGTTGCTGACGTATGCGTTCGTCGGCTTCAACTTGATGTATCCGGGGGATTTTTCGATCGGAAAGTTCTTCGGGTTCGCGGGATTCGGATTGTCGGCGCCGGAGGGCGGCCTGACATCCGCGTACAACCCGGGCTACACGTACTGGACCGATTTCATTTTCCAGGCGATGTTCGCGGCGACTGCGGCGACGATTGTGTCGGGGGCGGTGGCGGAACGGATCAAGCTTCACTCCTTCCTTATTTTCAGTGCGATTTTCGTCGCGCTGGTCTATCCGATCGCGGGGTCGTGGAAGTGGGGTCTGGGTTGGTTGAACGACATGGGGTTCTATGATTTCGCGGGCTCGACGCTCGTGCACTCCGTCGGTGGTTGGGGCGCGTTGGCTGGCGTGATCATCCTGGGGCCGCGGCTGGGGAAATACACGGCCGGGCGCGTGAAAGCGATCGCGGGGCACAGTATGCCGCTGGCGAC
>JBGTJY010000676.1:0-2999 GCA_041744855.1 Candidatus Hydrogenedentales bacterium | reverse complement strand
GCGGAAGTTGATCTGGTTGTTGCTCTCAATCCTTCCACGTACGCAAAAGACGTAGCGACGGTACGGCCCGGCGGATACTTACTCTACGACTCGTCGTGGCCGCTGGACCCGAATCTCGTGCGAGAAGGAATCACCATCATCGGAATCCCGTTCGGCAAGATGTGCGTCGACAATTTTGAGGGCGATCGCGCGCGAACGCTTCTGCGCAACATCGTTTACACAGGCGCACTTGCCGCACTGTTGAAAATTGACATGGACGTCGTTGCCGAGTTGCTCGATGAGAAGTTTGGAAAGAAGAAGAAGCTGCTAGATCTCAATCACAAAGCGGTGCAGCTCGGCTACGAGTACGCACGTGAGCAGTTCGATTGTCCGCTTCCGTTCTATCTGGAGAAGATGAACGAGACGTCCGAGTCGGTGCTGATGGATGGAAATACTGCTTGCGCCCTCGGTGCGCTCTACGCGGGCGCGACGGTAGGTGCATGGTACCCGATTACACCGGCGACGGCCCTGATGGAAGCGTTCAAGGCGTTCTGCGAGAAGTATCGCGTTGACCCTGAGACAGGGCTTAACAACTACGCAATTCTGCAAGCTGAGGATGAACTCTCTGCGGCGGGCATCATCATCGGCGCGGCGTGGGCGGGCGCGAGAGCATTCACGAACACTTCGGGCCCCGGCATCTCACTCATGCAGGAGTTCATCGGGCTCGCATATTACACGGACATTCCCGCGGTCTTTTTTGACATTCAGCGATGCGGCCCCGCTACCGGCATGCCGACACGCACTCAGCAGGCTGACTTGCTGTCGCTTGCTTACGCTTCGCACGGCGACACAAAACACATAGTTCTATTTCCCGCGAATCCATACGAGTGTTTCGAGTTGTCGGTCCAGTCGTTTGATATCGCTGAGCGCTTCCAGACGCCTGTGTTTGTTGCGTCGGATCTCGATATTGGAATGAACGATTGGATGATTCCGCGAATCCAATGGGACGACAGCTACCAGCCGGATCGCGGGAAAGTGCTGAATGCAGAGGAGCTCGAAGCGCTTCCTCGATTCTCTCGCTACCTGGATGTGGACGGCGACGGCATTGCTGCTCGCACGTTACCCGGAGTGGGCGGGAAGGGCGCATACTTTGTTCGTGGCTCCGGGCACGATAAGCATGCTGCCTACACAGAGGATTCCGATGCTTACCAGGAGCTTGTCGACCGACTACTCCGGAAGTTTCATGGCGCTGCTGCCGCGTTACCGGCGCCGGTGGTTCATTCGAGGCCGGGTGCGGATGTCGGCCTTATAACGATCGGTGGATGTGACGCCGCGGTACGCGAAGCGGCCGACATTCTTGCCGCGTCGGGAGTCGAGGTCGACGTAATGCGAATACGCGCATTCCCATTCGCCGCGCAGGTGCTCGAGTTTATCGAAGGCCATGAGCGCATCTTCGTAGTTGAGCAAAATCGTGACGCGCAGCTCCGTTCGCTCATAACGATCGAACTTGGCGTGACACGCGATCGAATGACTCCAATTCTTGATTACGCCGGCATGCCGCTAACGGCGCGCGTGGTTGTCGACGCTGTTTCCAAACATGTTGCGGGAGTACCAGTATGACTTCGATTGCAAAGCCCCCGGTACGGCATCCAAGCTCACGCAAGAACGGACTTGGATTCACACTCCGCGACTATGAGGGGGCGATGTCTACTCTCTGTGCGGGGTGTGGGCATGATTCGGTTACCGCGGCGATCATACAAGCAGCGTGGGAGATTGAACTCGAGCCACATCGAGCCGCAAAGATGAGTGGGATTGGCTGTTCAGCGAAGACCACCGCGTATTTCATGAAGCAGTCTCACGGTTTTAACTCCGTGCATGGTCGGATGCCGTCGGTAACATCGGGAGCAGCAGCCGCCAATCGCGCTTTGACTTACATCGGTGTCTCTGGCGATGGCGATTCTCTTTCGATCGGCATCGGTCAACTGGCGCACGGGATTCGTCGCAACGTGAACATGATGTACGTTCTTGAAAACAATGGTGTATACGGACTGACCAAGGGTCAGTTTTCGGCTTCTGCGGATGTCGGCTCGAAGTCGAAGAAAGGCGAGGAAAACGAACAACCGCCAATCGATCCGATTCTGCTCGCTTTAACAGCAGGTGCGACGTTTGTAGCCCGTTCGTTCTCGGGCGACAAGAAGCAGCTTGTTCCGATCCTCAAGGCTGCAATCGCACACAAGGGTTTCGCGCTTATCGACGTGATTTCGCCGTGTGTCTCATTCAATGACCACGAGGGCTCAACAAAGAGCTACGCCTACACGCGCGCGCACGAGGTGGAATCTGTCGCGACTGATTACGTGCCGCTGAAACGGGAGATCGTCATACCGGAATCGAATGGCGCAAGCGGTGAGACACTGTCGGTGGTGAAGATGCACGACGGAGCGACCTTGAGACTACGATCGACGAGCCCCAACTACAAACCGACCGATCGTGAGTCCGCGTACCTTCACGTACGCGAGTGTCAGCTTCGGGGAGAGATCGCCACCGGTATTCTTTTTATCGACGAAACACGCCGCGACATGTTTGACATGATGCGACTTACCGAGATACCGCTTGTTGACGTGCCGTACGAGAAGCTTTGCCCGGGTGGCGACGCGATGAACGAGCTTATGGCGGGTTATCGATAAACAACGCTCCGAGACAGGTATTGTTGCGGAGCGTTGGCGGGTACTGGGAGAGCCGCGAACTGAATTTCGAACGCGAGAATACTTCTGCGCTTGGGCCGGGAAAAGCATTAACGCGAACCCGCCTGCGGCGGCGCAAACAAGCGCAAACTGCAAGTACAGTAGACCAGGGGACGGTACGTCACAGGAATGATTGGAGTTGGGAAACAGGACTCCAAAAACAACCATCTCTTCGAGGCGCAGTCATGCTGTCGCATTTGGGGTTGGGTTTGCGTTCCGCACGAAGTCGGTTTGCGCTCGTTTGCATTAGGCAGTTTTGGATGCTGAGGAGCCGCGAAC
>JBGTJY010000675.1:0-2333 GCA_041744855.1 Candidatus Hydrogenedentales bacterium | reverse complement strand
GCATGCCGCTGGCGCGACGATTTGCATGGTCACGCACGATCCCCGCTATGCCGGCCACGCGCATCGCGCTGTCGAATTGTTGGACGGCCGCATCGTCGACGACCGCCCCGCGGCGCGATAGAGAAGGGCCCATCGACCATGTGGAACTCCATCCAGCAAGACCTGCGTTACGCCATCCGCCAGGTACGCAACAACCCCGTCTTCTCGTTCGTCATCATCGTCTGTCTCGCCCTCGGCATCGGGCCCAGCACGGCCACGTTCAGCCTCATCAACGCGGTACTGTTTCGCCCAGTAGACGTCGAAGCCCCCGATCGCCTCGTGATCGCCTACACGCAGCGCATGCAAGAGAATCGCCTCAGCGAAGGCCTCTCCTATCCCGCTTACGCCGATCTGCGCGATCGCGCCAAAACACTCAGCGGCCTCGCCTGTTCCGGAAACTATCGCGTCAGCGTCCGCATTGGTGACCAATCCGAGTTGGTCGGATGCGAAATCGTTTCTCCGAACTATTTCGATGTGCTGGGCCGAAGCGCCATGATCGGGGAGGTATTCCATGCCTCGGAAAACGACACCGTCGGCTCGATGCCCGTCGTCGTGCTGGGCCACGGTTTCTGGGAGAGATTCTTCGCGTCCGACCCCGGCGTCGTGGGCCGCACGATGCGCATCAACGGCAACGACTTCACGATCACGGGCGTGATGAGTCCCAGCTTCACCGGCCGCTATCCCGTTGCGCAAGCGCCGTTCTGGGCGCCCGCGCCCAACATGGATCAGATCCGCCCCGATTTTCCGTCGCAGCTCATCCAGCGCAATCACTCCTGGATGCAGGTCTTCGGCAGAATGTTGCCCGATGTGACTGTCGACAAGGTCCAAGACGAATTCGCCGCCATCTCGCGCGAAATGGCTGTCGAGCATCCGCGCGAGCACGAGTTCATGCGCTTCACGGTCGAGCCTTTCTCGGGCATCCCGCGCGATGCACAAGCTCCCATGAAGGGAATCATCTCGCTCGTCGCCGTTGTCGTGCTGGTTTTGCTGTTGCTGAGTTGCTCGAGCACCGCCGCCATGCAACTCGCCCGCGCCACCGTCCGCCGCCGCGAAATCGCCATCCGCATGTCCGTCGGCGCGAGTCGTTGGCGCATCATCCGCCAACTCCTCGTGGAAAGCGTGTTCATCGCGTTGCTCGCCGGCGGCCTTGCCCTACTCCTCACGCTCTGGGCCTTCGAGTCCTACAGGCTGCTCGCGCCCGAGGGTCAACGCCCCTACCTCGAGTTGGGTACAGCCCTTGATTGGCGCCTCCTGGGTTTCACGCTACTCATCTCAGTCGTCGCCGGAATCCTCTTTGGCCTCGCGCCCGCGTGGCAATTGTCCAAGCCCGATTTGCTCGCTCCGCTCAAGAGTCAAGACGCAGGCGGCGATTTCGGCAGCGCCCGTGTCCGAAATGTCCTCGTCACCGCGCAATTCGCCATGGCCGTTCTCCTGCTCATCTGCGCGGGGCTTTTCGTGCGCGGACTCCGCCACGCCGCGACCCTCGACCCCGGATTCGAAGACGAACGCCTCGTCGTGTTCCAAACCGACCTCAGCCTCTACGGTTATTCTCCCGGGGAAAGCGTTACCTTTATCGACCAGTTCCTCGATCGCGTTGCGCAACTCCCTGGCGTCGAATCGGTCGCCGCCTCGCGATTCCCGCCGTTGTCGAGTTCGAGAAGCAATACGCACGCATCCCCGCTGAATGAGGACCTCAGCACCGGACCGGCCATCACCGTCGGCGTGAATATCGCCGGTCCCGGTTACTTTGGCACGACCGGCATCCCCATGGCGGCCGGCCGCGAATTCACCAAAGACGATGTGCGCGGCGGACAGATCGTTGCAATAATCAACGAGACCTTGGCGCAATCCTTCGGCGGAAGCGAGCAAGCCGTCGGACGTCTCATCACCGCGGGCATCGGCGAGGCGGCCCAAATCGTGGGCGTCGCCAAGGACAGCAAATATTGGGACATCGGCGAAGAGAATATCCCCTTCGGCTACACCTGCCTCGAGCAGACGCCCACGCGGGAGTTGACGTTTTGCATGCGCACGGCCGGTGACGCTGCCGCGATGAAAGAGCCGATCGCGAATGCGATCCGCGAACTGAATCCGGATATCGCCCTGTCGACCGTCCAGACCATCGAAGAGCACTCGCGCGCCGCCCTCCAAACCGCGCGCACCTCCGCGATTCTCTTCACCGTCCTCGGGGCACTCGCCCTCGCGCTCGCCGTCATCGGCATCTACGGCGTCGTCGCCTACAGCGTCGCGCGCAGGCAGCTCGAAATCGGCGTGCGCATGGCCCTCGGCGGCCAGCC
>JBGTJY010000674.1:0-5403 GCA_041744855.1 Candidatus Hydrogenedentales bacterium | reverse complement strand
TTGAACGTAGTCTGGGAGACGGTCACAACTGAACTGTCCCCGCCCATCGATCAGCTAACTCGTATATTGCAATCCGACGCCCCCTGAAGCCGAGCCGAAACGCATCCGAATCACAGCGCCACCACGTCGATCTTGGCATCGAAACTCCACGTCTCGCCAGCGCACATCGGTTTGCTCAACGACTACTTCGCGAACGTTCGAGCGATCACGCTACAATTGAGTCATGACCTACCGTGGACACGTTGAAAACGGTGTAATTGTGCTCGACGAGCCGGCGACACTCGAAGAGGGAACGCCCGTGCGCATCGAGGTTGCGATTGAGCTTTCGCAGCAGAAGCATCCGACGCTCGCTGAGCAATTGGGGGACCTCATTGGATCGTGTGAGGGCCTTCCTGCGGATTGGTCCGAGAATCACGATAAGTATTTGCGTGAACCCCCTGCCTGATGCTGTCGATTTTCGCTGACGACTCGCCATGCGAAGCGTTGGTCACCACGCGATTGTCCGAGTTATAATCCCACGATGAACGTGCGTATCGATTCCGCCCACGAAGGTCCACTTCGGAAGCTCGCAGAATCGTCCGGATCTACTGTCGAGGAAGTGGTCGACAAGCTGATTCGGGTGGGCATCAATTGCGCTCCGACTAATGGTGACTTGGCGACGGTAGAGGCGTCGGCATGGAAACCGAAATTGCTTCGGTTTTTGGACGAAATGAAGTCTCTACCCGTCGCAAGTCCGGGAGACAATTTCTCGGGCGCCGATCACGACGACGTACTGTATCCGCGCGAGCCGTGATTTTCGTCGATACCAGCGCCTGGTTCGCGGCGTCCGTCCCGAGTGATCGTAATCACGGCGTTGCTGACCGATGGATGCGGCAGAATTCTGAGCGGCTTCTCACCACGGACTATGTCATCGACGAACTAATGACGCTCTTGGTACGGCGCGGCGAGCGGGCGCGCGGTTCACGTGCACGAGAGGCTTGTTTCGGCGAAGGTTGTGCACATCTTGAACACGTCTCCCCCGACGATTTCCACCGGTCATGGAACCTTCACGACGCCTTCGCGGACAAGGACTGGAGCTTCACGGACTGTACGAGCCGGATTGTAATGGAGCGCATGGGGGTGACCCAAGCGCTCGCATTCGACGAGCACTTCAAACAATTCGGTACCGTGACGGTTCTGCCATCCTAGTGCTGGCCGGTTCCGCACTTCGCCCCGGTCGAGCGTACGTGATTTGTTCCGCTGACTAAGCCCGCGTATCGTCTCGCACCCAGCCCGCATACTTGTTCGAGGGTTCGCCGCCGGCTTCTTTGTAGGCGACTTGGAACTTCGTGAGCGCTTCCTTCGGCATCGCGTTGCGTTTCTCGTTCACGTCGACGCCGTAAATGCGCGCGGCGTTCAGGCCGAATACGTTCGCCTTGTCTTCCTTCGTGAGCTTTTGGTAGCCGAATTTCTCCGTCATTTCGTCGGTGAACTGGAAACGCTTCCAGAGGTCGATCGCCCATTGCGGCGAGCCCCACCAGAGACAGTCCGTGCCCCAGACCACGTGGTCGGAGCCGTAGTGTTTGATGTTCTTGCCCATGAGGTGCTGGCACATGACTGGGTGTTCGATCGCGAGCAATCCAAACGAGGACCCGATTTCTGGATAGAGGTTGTTGATCTGTGGGTTGCGCCGCTTGATGTCCATCAACACGTCGTGCCACGCGAAGTCGCCCGTCTGCGGGTCGAACTTATTCAGCGATTCGTAGTCGGGTTCGTTGGGGCCGTGCTTGAGCGCGGAGTGGTAGACGATGAACGCGAAATCCGGATTGTCCAGCGCGGCCTTTTCCATGTCCTTGGGATTGGCGAGGTGGCCGAGCGTGCGCGACTGGTACGAGAAGCCTTTGTGCACGCTGATGCGCTTGAGGCCGAGCTCACGCGATTTCTGGATGAAGTTCGCCGACATTTCGTCGTCGCACTGGAACCCGCCGCCGCTCTGGCCTGGGTCGGTGTGGCAGTACCACTTCCATGAATCGATGCCGTAGAGCTTAATCTCGCGCTCGATTTGTTCGTAGAGCGCGGGGTAGTCGGGCTTGTTCGTCGCGCGATCCCAGTAATGGTTCGGCGCGCAGTTGCCCTGGCAGAGCGCGCGCTGGCTCTTCGCGAGTTCGTTGAGGTCTTTCTTGCGTTGGGACATCAGCCAGCTCGGCAACGCGCCCTTGCTGCGCTCCATGCCTTCGAGCACTTTGCCGGTGTCATCGCGCTGCTTCTCGCGATTGGGGACGCCGCTGATGACGACCATCGAGGTCTCGCTGTCGAAATACATCTCTTTCACGAAATTCGAGAAGCTGTACGCCTCGAGGTCGTCGCCGAGTTCGAAGCCCATGTTCTTGAGGAATTCATAGGAGCGGAAACCGCCTCCTTGACGACGCTGGCCGCCGCCCGGATTGCCGGCGTCGAGGCGTCCTTCGTCTTCGGCGACTTCCCACGAATTGGTGAAGTGGGCCTGCACGTCGACGATGAAGTACTCGCTCTTGGGAAACTTCTCGTCGGTCATCGCAGGGTCGACCGCCTCTTCCGCGTGGACGTCCCAGTACGGCCCATACACGTAGTTGCTCGCAAGGAGCGCGGTCGCCATGCCCATGCTGGAGCGCATGAACGAGCGGCGGTCCATGCCGATTTTTTTGGCGTTCGCTTCGCCCCATTCCATCGTGAGGCGTTCGACCGCGCGCTGATTCTTATTCTGCGGCCGCGGGAGGATTTCTTCGTTGGAGATCGCCTGCGTCGGCATGGGCGTGTCCACACCTTTTTTGGCATCGCGAACGTATTTGGGAATCCACATGACAAGCCTCCTCCAAAGCGCCGGACGGCCGCGCAGCGTTGGGACGCGATGCATTCAACCCAGAAAACGCGCCCAAGAAAATCAACCCGAAAAAGCATCATACGCCGGGGGGCGCGGTCAGGCAAGCGTCCCTGCGGGTATCAATAAATGTGCGGTTTCCCGGCGATTTCGTTAGAATGTTGCTACAAACGGGTTCGGAGCGGTGCGATAGGTTTCCGGGAGGGTCAGGCCATGCGTGCATATGCGAGTTCCCGTCAGTCTTACGTCCAATTCGTTGCCTGCCTATTTTCGGTTGGGCTACTCGCGACGCCTCCCTGCATTGCCGTCGCGCAGGATGGATCGAGCGCAATCGATCGGAAACTCGACACTAAGGCGCTGACCTACAGTGGCTCGGATGTGCAGCTTGACACAGTTGTCGAATACCTGAGCTCGCAGTTTGGCCTCAACATCATCATAGACAAACGTTGCATCGCACCCGCGGGCGCCGACCTCTCGACGAACGCGGACTGGGTCACAGACGGTCGCATCGCGTATTTCAACTTCATCGACACGCCACTGCGCGATGCTCTCTCATTAATTTTGCGCCCATTGGGACTCGCTTATTCCGTCGAGCAATCGTTCATCTGGATTTCCACGCCAAATCATTTGCGCCATGAGGCATTTGAAGATTTGGAAACTCGCTACTACATGCTACCACGACGCGAGATTCCAAACGTCAACGCGGACGCAAAGGCTGAAGCTTCGCCGACGATCGATACCGTTGAATTGCTTCGCCTGGTGATTCCGGAAATAAAAAAACCCGTTAGCGGCGACGCTCTTTCGTTTATGCACTTCGACGAGCAGAAAAGTTCGCTCATCGTTCACAACATTCCGCGGAATCTCAACAAGATTGAGGCTTTGCTGGAGTTGCTTCATTCCGATAGCTAACGTCGATCTTCGTTCGCCCACCAGTTAAAGAGACCATGAATACCGCCATCCCGGTACATCATGCCGCGAGCATCGATCCGGCGCTTGAATTCTATTGCGACAAACTCGGCTTCGAACAAGCATTCCTGAACCGGCCATTCGAAGGACTCGCGAACCCGGCCTACGCAGGTGTCCGCTTGGGGGAGGCGTTGCTGCATCTCTCGTCGTTTCCGGGGGACGGACGCCCCGGTTCCGTCACGATCTTGTGGGTCGAGAATGTCGACGCGTTGTATCTGGAGTTTCGCGAGCGCGGCGTGAAAGTTGAACTGGCGCCGACCGAGCAGACGTGGGGAAACCGGGAGATGTACTTGCGTGACCCGGACGGAAATCACCTTCGTTTTGCGCAAGCGAGCCGTCCTGAGTGAGGGGGACCAGGAAATGCGTCGGATCGTCTTACGATATAATGCGCGAGACTCAGGGTAAGTGTTCACCAGTCAACGGGAAAGTTGCCGAATAGTGAATGTAGCTCAAAGTAGTTCCGCGCGAGCGAAACGTCGCTCCTTGTTCATTGGCATGGCGTGGATCCTGGGTGCGATGATCGTCGGTTTCATCGATCTGCGATTTCTGGCAGTCCCGGCGCTGGGCCTCTCAGGGATTGCGATTGCCGCGCTCATGGCCGTCATCGGCATACGTTCGTTGCGCCGGGGGACGGGGCTTGGGGCTTACGACTTGCTTTCCCTTGCCGCGGAGAAGGAAGGCGGACTGCTCAACATTGCCACCATTGTGAAGGCGTACGATTGCACCCCGGATCAGGCATTGCGCGCGATGCAACAGGGCGTGCAGGCGGCGATGTTCGAGGATGTCACGCCGCCAACGGGGAAGTCATTCATCATCCGCTCCCTGGCGAGCGACGACCTGCGCAAGGCCGTCGAGGAGGGGCAGCAGGAGATCGAACGGGCGATGCGCAGGCTCGAAGCGGACCTCTCGACGGACGACCCCGCGATTCAGGCGCTCGAGGCGGGGCTTGAGGCGGCACGTGGCCGTGACACCGCCGAACCGTCGCCGAAGGAACGTCGCGAACGGCAGTAGTCCGAACGTCCCGTCGCACGAGCGGGACACGCGTCACATCCCCCTGAATCCCCCTTCGAAGGGGGACTTTCTTGCGCACACGTATTCAGGAATCCCGGGAGGGACGCGCTCCTACGCGTCCAAAATTTACACCAACCTAGGGGTGATCGGCTTGATCCGGACGCGCGGGAGCCCGTCCCTCCCGGTTGACACATCGCTGCGGATGGCCTAGAATCGCCATAATTGAGTCGTACTCAAAATTGGTTTGAATGGGAGTATTCCGTTATGGGGTCTGGCGATTCGTCAACCGGAGAGTTCCCGGTAGGGGCGCTTCGCGAAGCGCCCCTACATGCCGCCCGGGACATGGTGCACCGGGAAGCGACGGTGGGCCCTGCTACGCCGCGTGGTAATCGCAACTCCTCGGCGGATCGGCCGTTTCCGTTCCCGCAGCCGGGTCGGCCCAAGAAGAAGGCGTTGCCGTCGCGGACGGAATACGCCTGGCCGTGGGTCGATGTGCAGGCGGTGGACCCTGTGACGATTCCGCCGCGGCACGTGAAGTCGCCGGTCGCATGGGCGGAGTTCCGCGAGCGCGTGCTCGGGTTCGCGGATGA
>JBGTJY010000673.1:0-6847 GCA_041744855.1 Candidatus Hydrogenedentales bacterium | reverse complement strand
TCGAAGTGCTCATGTCGGTCGCCGTGTTCACGGTGTTGGTGGCCGCATCGGGACAAATGTTCGTCGGGATATCGCGGTTGTTCGCCGTCGCGAATCACGCTACGCAAGTCGTCGAAGATATCGACGACGTGGGCGAAGAATTGAAGTCGCTGGCGCGCCAGGCGCAAGGGTTGCGGCAGTCGGCGGGGGCGTATACAGCAGGCGAATCGCTCGCAATTTTCGCGCTCGATGACGGGAGGTTCGCGCTGCTCGGTCACTTGGGCGCGGCGGAGGAGCGACCCGTTGCGGCGATTGTCAACGAATCGGGCGAGACGGAATACTTCAAACGATTCTCGAAGCAAATTGTCGGCGTGTCGTTCAGTTGTGAAGGACGGCGAATCGTGATGCGCGTTCACGCGGACAATCTCGGAATGGAAAACACCGTGCCGCGCGACAGTTCGTTCATCTCCGCGTTGCGTGCGAACGGCGCGCACGCGCATGGAACGACGGGGTCATGAAACAATTTGATGACGAAACGGGCGCGGCGATGGTTATTGCCGTTGGATTTTTGGGCGTGTTGGGCGTGTTGTCCGGTGCATTTTTCGCGGGCGTTCATCGACACCGCGAAGCGTGCCGCGCGGACGAAGCGCGTGTCGTCGCGTTTCATGCCGCGGAAGGCGGGGTGCATTACGCGATCGCAAAGCTGGCGAACGACGCTGCATACGCGGGAGAAGAACACCTAGCGCTAGGAGGCGGCCGCTTCCGTGTCAACGTCGGAACCGGAAACGCCATCCGCATCGTGTCGACGGGCTGGGGGTCGCAACAGCCCAACGAGCGCTGGCGCGCGCGGATCGAGGCCGTTGTCGATATCCGCGGCGACGCACCCGTCATCACCCAGTGGCGAAGTTTGCCCGCGCAAGAGGAGTAGCGTTTCGATGATGCCTCGACCCGGCCGCAACGGATTCACGATCATTGAGCTGACGTTCACGATCGCGCTGATCGGAATTCTGGCCGCGATACTGTTGCCATCGCTCGCGCGCGCGCGCGAGAATGCGCGGCGAACGAGTTGCATGGCCAGCCTGTCGCAAATCGGGATAGCGCTGCGTATTTACGCGGACGAAAACGACAGCGAACTGCCCTGGAGCGGCGGCAACAACAACGCCACCTGTCTTACAGAACTCCTGCTCGATAGCGGAATTCACCCCGCGTCATTCATTTGTCCATCGGACGCGGGCCACACCGAGGATGAATTGATTTCGCCTGAGACTGGATACCTCGTCCCCGTGTGGAATTTCATGCACAACGTCGGCGAACTCGGCCTTCGCGCAAGCTACGAATATCTCGGCGCGTACACGGTGGAGCCGATACGGTATCCGCCGCCGACGCGGGGAATCCCCAAGGTTCCGGTGATGTGGGACCATTTTCCGTGGGAGCTGGAATGGGGGAATCACGCATCCGGCGGGGCGAATGTGTTGTGGCTTGACGGTTCCGTGGAGTACATGCACCGAGACGAATTTGCGGAACCTGGCGTGCCGCGTGTCCCAGAAGGTTTCGAGTTCCTGAGGCCGCAACCGCAGCAGCCATTGCCTACCCTGGCAACGGCGACGCTGATCGCAGGTGAAACGTATCCGCCCGAGCAGTAACGGGAAGTGTAGAGCGATTTACGATTGATACAGCGTAGGATTATAGTAATAGGCCTCTCAGTCATTCCTGCGCAGGCAGGAATCTCCCACTTATAGACGGCGCCCCGAATTTAGGGAGAGATTCCTGCCTGCGCAGGAATGACCGAGACGGACGGCGGCTTGTTCGATAACGGCTCCAGGCACACGGCCGCGATCATCACGTACCAATGGTTGATGTGAGTCCGGCCGTCGCGTTCGACTAGGCCGAGCTTGTCGCGTTGTAGCGGTGTACACTCGCGGAGGATCGCGTGCATTTGTTCGACGCGATCGGGCGCGACGTCGTTCGTGAGAGACGTCAGCGGAAGCGACTTCGAGTAAAGTTCGCTGCGCTCGACAGTGAACCCCGCCGCGCTCAGCATGCGCTCCCACTCGCTCGGGCCGTATTGACGGACGTGCGATTCGTCGTGATACCAATCGAGACGGTTCATGGTCTCGTCCGTGAAATCGTCCTCAGGGACGCTGCGATCGTCGATCACGAGACGGCCGCCGGGCTTCGTGACGCGGCGAAACTCGGCGAGGGCGACGGCAATGCGGCTGAAATGGTGTGGCGCACGGCGCGACGTGACGAGATCGAACGTGGCGTCTGCGAACGGTAGGACGTGGGCGTCGGCGGCCGCGAGCGAAACATTCCTGATCGCGCGTTCATCGGCAAGCCGCACTGCTTGGGTGAGCATCGCAGCGGTGAGATCGGTCGCGATGACCGATCGAACGCGCGGGGCGATGGCGAAGGCGGTGTGACCGGTGCCTGTCGCGACGTCAAGTGCGAGCCAATGGGGCTGGGCTTGCGTCCAGTCGGCCAGTTGATCGAGGACGGCGCGATCGATGTGGACGGGACTGGTCGCGTAGAAATCGGCGCGCTGGGTGAAGATGCGCTGGGCGGCGTGTTCTTTGGATTCTTGGGCGGGGTCTGGATCGTTCATATGTGGTAAGGGGCTTCTGCGGCAAAGATCGCTGCAATGTGGACCCTGCCATCGTGGCGCAAAGCTTATGCTAGAATCACTTCAGGCTGGATCAAAGCATGATGACACCGCTAAAAATAACCTCCATAGGTGATTCGGCAGCAATAGTACTACCTCAGGAATTGCTGGGCCGGTTGCATGTTTCCGTCGGCGACACGTTGTACGCGATCGAGACCGCGTCGGGTGTTGAGTTGACGACGGAGGACCCCGAATTGTTGCGGCAGATGCAAGTGGCGGAACGCGTCATGCATGAGAACCACGACTTGCTGCGAAAGCTCGCGCAATAACTCGAAGCCCAATGTCCACCCGATTCGTCGCTAACTCGACTTCTCCACATTCAACTCTGTAATACATAACTCCCTCTTCGGTTACGCTCCCAACGAAGGGCAAGTCGGTCTGTCGAAACGAGGCCGCGCTGCAAGATCAATTCGCTTCACTCTCAGCGTTTGCTCTAGTTGCGAGTTTCCACACCATCCGAACGACAACGTCGAAGAGCTGATCATCGCTTTCCGCGTCCGTAGGGGGCGATGCTGACTCCCCTCCGCCCGCCGACACCCAGTACTGCCATTTTTCCCCGAACCACACTACAATCTCGCCGGCATTAAGAGGGTACGGTTCAATTCCGTGAGCCTCAGGTACGTAGGCACGCGTGCTCCGTGACGCGTTGATGTGAATCACTGTATCGTTTGATAAGACCATTCGGTACAATTCGGTGTGGTTGCCTATCTTTTCAGCCCTGTTGAGAAGTTTGGCGCAACCTTCGACGAGTGGCGCCGTTTTGTACGCAGGAAGATGACGTGACATGAGAGCAGTCCTTTCCAGGTTAGTTTGCGATTGATCGATCATCTATTGAACGCGAACTTCTATTTTCTGCCTTTAGCAAGTGTTGCACTCGTTTCTGTTCTGGCTCCGTTTGCCTTGTTAGCTCCAAATAATTCGAAATCGAGTGACTCGTATTTCCGTCGCTCCTCCTCGATTTGGCTGACGAGATCGCCAAACGCGCCATCGAAAATGCAGATTTGGACATCCGTATTTTTTGTTAGCTCGTGAATAGTCGACAGTTTTTCGCACGCGATGCCGGCAAGCTCTTCGGCCTCGGATCGTGCCGCGCTTAGATCAGCGAGTTTTTCTCTCCTGTCCAAATCGACGATCGCCACCGCGACTCTTACGATGCATTCCACTATCCAGTCCCTCGAAATGCCCGTCTCGTTTGCAAGGCGTTCGACGATGTCCCTCGTTCGTTTCGAGATGACGCGAGTCCGCCGCGTACCCAGAGGCGATTGATCAACCGTTTTCTTCACATAATCTGTAAAGAACTCGCCAAGCTCGGCTGCGTTCGGATCGGTCAGCGACACGGCGTATTGGTCAAGTACCTCCTTTTCTGATATCCCCATCCATCCGGCGAGCTTGCTCAGATCGCTGGTGCAATCATTCGTCAACCTAAACGTGGTTCTCTTAGGCTGTAAGTCAGCAGCGATGTTGACGCTCCGTGTTATGCCCTTGACTGCATCGACGTTCGGACCATCGTCCCTCATGTTGGGATTACTCCAGGCAGATATGTGCCATTTGATTACTCAATTCAACATATATTAGTATAAATAATCTCATAATGTCAAGCTATCTTGTGCAATACGTTGGCTCGAATAATCCAGTTGAAATCGTGGCAGCGGAGGTCCCTCTCAATAACCGCGGGAAATGAATGACTTCGGGACACACGACGCGTTGGATGCTTTCACCCGAATCGCTATAATTCACGAGTGATTTAAGCGGATTGCGAGGAAAACTTTGATGAATACGAGAACCAGGTTAAACCGCCGTAACTTTCTCCGGGCAGGCGCGGCGGCTTTAGTCGGTCCAGCGATCATCCCCTCCTCCGCGCTCGGTGCGGATGGCTTTACAGCGCCGAGCGAGCGCTTGACGATCGGCCTCATCGGCGTCGGCAAACAGATGCGCGGGCATCATGGGGCGATGCTGCGGCGAAACGATATGCAAATCGTGGCGCTGTGCGATGTCGAATCGGTGCGGCTCGAGAAGGAGCTGGCGCGGAACAACGAGGCTTACGCGGAGAAGTACAGCAAGGGCACGTACACCGCGTGCAAAACCTTCAACGATTTTCGCGAAGTGTGTTCGCGCGAGGATATCGATGCCGTGATGATCGCGACGCCGGACCACTGGCACGCCATCACGGCGATCGAGGCGATAAAGCACGGCAAAGATGTCTATTGCGAAAAGCCCCTCACGCTATCGATTCACGAAGGCCAGGTGATGCGCGATATGACGCGCAAGTACGGTCGCGTATTTCAGACGGGCAGCCAGCAGCGATCGGAGGCCGGATTCCGTGTTGCGTGCGAACTCGTGCGCAACGGCCGCATCGGGCGGGTGCATACGGTGCACGTGAACGTCGCCGGGCCACCGAAGGAATGTTATTTGCCTGCCGAGGCTACGCCCGCAGGACTCGACTGGGATTTTTGGCTTGGCCCCGCGCCGTATCGCACATACAACTCCGACATCGCACCGGGCCTCGACTACGACGGCTGGCCGAATTGGCGCGCGTATCGTGATTATTCTGGCGGGGGCATGACGGATTGGGGCGCGCACCATTTCGACATCGCGCAGTGGGGCCTCGGCATGGACGACTCGGGGCCGGTCGACATTTATCCGCCCAGCGACGGCGGATTCGAACGGCTGACGTATTTATATGGCAACGGCGTCGTGATGATGCACGGCGGCGGCGAGCCGGAGCGCGCGGGCGTCGTGTTCATCGGTACCGACGGCAAGGTGATGGTGAATCGCGGCTACCTTGAGACTGACCCGCCCGGATTGAAAGACGAGGCGCTGCGTCCGGGCGACACCGCGCTCGAGGTCAGCCCCGGGCACCAAGACAATTGGCTCGAATGCATCCGTACGCGACGCCGGCCCATATGCGACGTGTCCATCGGTCATCGCTCCGCGACGGTGTGCCATCTGGGAAACATCGCATATTGGTTGAAGCGCCCGCTGAAGTGGGACCCCGTAGCGGAGCGATTCGTGAACGACGAAGAGGCCAATCGGTTGCTCATGCGGCCGATGCGAAGCCCGTGGAGCTTGTAGGCTCGGACGAACTCGCCGGTTAAAAACCAATGGTGTCCGGTTAAGCTTTTTTGGTTGCGTTGCAATTTGTTGGTTTGTCATGGGTTAGAAGAAAAAATGAGCGTTTTCGATTTCAACTTGTTAACGGCAAAACGCCATGCTTTTTCCTTTTGCAACCTGGAAAGAGGTGGCGTATGCACGAAGGCCGTTTTGTCTTTGCTCCAACTCGACAGCGAATTTTTCGTCGGCGTAAAGGCGCCGGGCTTGCGCGATGAGCGACTGCGCGAAGTCCGCGTAAATACGCCAGTCGCGCTTTTCGTTCGCGTCGGCCAGCGTGCTTCGCGTTACGCGTACCCCGATGTTAACCAGTTGGAATTGCTGGACTTTTAACCGGACACTATTGGTTAAAAACCGGCGGTACCAGGTAGCGCCGGTTTTTAACCGGCGGGTGGGGAGCATGAACGGCGAAATCCGAATCCGATCGCGTGGAATGCTACCTCACTGGGAGTCGAAAGACGCCATCTATTTCGTGACATTTCGGCTTGCAGATTCGCTGCCGCAACATGTAATAGCTCAAATCGCGGCGGAACGCGCCGCATTTGAAGTGGAGCGCCGGCGAAAAAACGGCGAACTCTCCGAGGACGATGTCCGCCATTCGAATCGCCTCTACAAGCAGTCGATAAATCGTTCGCTCGATTCAGGAATCGGGGAGTGCTACTTGGCTCAGCCGCCGATCGCCGAAATGGTGAAAGGCGGAATGACCCATTTTGATCGTGAACGGTACCGACTCCATGCGTGGTGTATCATGCCGAATCATGTGCACCTCGTGATGGAACTAGCGCCGCAAGAAACGCTTTCTAAGGTGATGCACTCGATCAAGCGATACACGGCCAGGAAAGCCAACCAGCATCTCGGACGAACGGGTAGTTTCTGGCAACACGAGTACTATGACCACATCATTAGAGACGAAGCGGCGTACAATCGGATTGTCGAGTACGTTTTGAACAATCCGTCGAAGGCGGGGTTGATGGATTGGCCTTGGGTTTCGCGGCCCTGCGATGCGATAGGTTGGCGTGAGACACCCTTTGGCGCGTAGACAAACTCGCCGCTTGAAAAGCGGCGGTACCAGGCACCGGCGGTACCGGGAAGCGCCGGGTT
>JBGTJY010000672.1:0-5498 GCA_041744855.1 Candidatus Hydrogenedentales bacterium | reverse complement strand
GCCGCCCGTGGCGCGGACGACTTCGGGATATCCGCCCGCTTCGGGTTGCACGACGGGCACGCGCTCTTTCAGGGCTTCGATGATGAACATGCCGAATGCTTCGCCTTGTTTCGCGGGCACAGAGAGCACCGTCAGCGATCGAAGGAATTCGCGGCGGTGTTCGAGATCGAATTCGCCGGTGAATTCGACATCATCCCAAACATCCGCCATTTCGAGCTTCCGCTGCAGACTTCGGACGAAGGCGATGTCGGGGCCGTGTTGGCCGCCGGTCGCGCGCAGTTTCAAGTTCGCCAGCTTGGGATTTTTCTTGAGCTCGATGAAGGCGTCGACGAGCAGGCCGAGTCCGAGCGATTCGCACATCTTCGAGAGATAGCCGATGACGGGCGGATCGAACGGAAGCGACGACGGCTCGCGGTTGTCGATCTCGACACCCAACGGGACAACGTGCATCCGCGTGCCGTTGAGATTCATGCGCTTCGCCATTTCTTTTGCGTACCAGTTGCTCACCGAGATGAACGCATCGACATCCACGGCGCGCTCGGACATGGCGTCCCAGCATTTGAGGTCGAAGGGCTTGTCGATTTCGTCCAGCCAGTTTTCCTCGTCTTGCAGCGTGCAGACGACAGGGACGCCGAGACGTTGCTTGATGTCCTGCGCCAGACCAATCAATAGCGAATTGGAGATGTGGACGACGTCGGGCTTTTCGTGATCGACGAGCCATTCGAGCAGGCGGTCCAATTCCTTTCGCTGGTTTCCGTCGGCGCCTTGCAACATCGAAAGCGTTAGCGGTCCCAGACCTGCCGCTTCCGTCGACGCTTCGCGCTTCGCGGCGATTTTGAGCATCCAGCGGGCGTCGAAAAGTTTGTCGAGCCAGCGCGGCGTTTTGCGGAAAAGGTTCAGCCTTTGTTGCAGGAATACGTTGATGCCGCCGAAGAATACCGGCGAATCGCCGGTCACGTCGCCGTCGTCGATCAGAATCGGCAAATAGACGGGGACCATCGTCAGCTCGTGGCCGAGTTTACGCAGGGAACGGACCAACGCGGTGTCGCGCATGCAATTCTGACAATAGAATGTGCCGCCCGTTCCGGGGGCGAGATAGACGACGCGCACGAAAGTTATCCCGTCACGGATTCCGCAGGTCGAGGCATTTCAATTCGTTCTGGCTGCGCAGAACGAGTTTGCCGTCGGCGAGCGCCATGGGCGACCACATCTTTTGGCCCTCGAAGATCGGCGCCGACGCGATTTCCTTGTAGGCCTCCGGCGAGGGATCGATGAGGTGCAACGTGCCGCGGTCGCCGTCGAAATTGACGATGAGTCCGTCGGCGAGGAGCAGGCCGCCGCGCTCGAATCGTGGAAGTCCACGCGTGTCGCGTGTCTTCCATTTGAGCTCGCCGCCGAGCGTCACGCAGGCCATGCCGTCAGTGCGGTTGTTACCGTTGCTGTTCATATACAGGTGATCGCCTACGAGCAGCGGCTGATGAATCTGGCTTTCGCATTCCTGGGTTGTGAAGATTTCGCGCACGGAGATTCGGTCGCCGGCCTTCTCGAGGCGAATCATGGCGGAGCCCGCGCCGTATTCGCCGGTGATGAAGAGGCGATCGCCGGGGAGCACGGTCGGGAAGGGGATGGGGATGCGGCATTCCCAGCCGCCGTAGCGCCAGAGGACTTTGCCGTCCGCGGCGTGGAGCCCCGTGACGCCGTTCGCGCCTGCGTTGATCATGACGACTTGATCCACGCCGCAGAGGGTCGTCACGAGCGGCGAGACGTAGCCCGGACTGCCCAGGTGCTCGGATTTCCAGGCGACTTTGCCGGTAGTTTTGTCGAACGCGACGACGAATCCCTCGCGGGATTGCGGCGCGACGATCACGAAATCTTTGTAGATCGACGGGGACTGCGCGTAGCCCCAGTCCAGGTTTTCGGCCGGGGGGAATTCCCGCGCCAGATCGACGTGCCAGTCCGGCTCGTGTGTCTTTCGATCGAAGCAGTAAAACTGGCCCGTCATGCCGACCGTGTAGACGTGGGTGTCCGTCACGAGCGGTGTGGCGCGGGAGCCGTTGTGGCTGACGCTACCCGGCGCGTTGTAGGCGAATTTCCAGCGTTCGGCGCCTGTGACGGGATCGTAGCAGCGCAGGACATCTTCGCGATCCTCGACGCGATCGAGGAGGTAGACCTCGCCGTCGCGAACCGCAGGGCCGCTGAATCCTTCACCCAACGGCGTGCTCCATAGCGTCCGCGGACCTGTTGTGGGCCACTCGCGGGCGATGTCGGCTTCGGCGGAAGTCCCGTCGCGATTCGGTCCCTGAAATTGCGGCCAATCGGCGAACGCGGCCAAAGGCAGTAGCGTCAGGCTGAGCAGCAAGCATTTCATGAAGAACGGTCCCCTCAAATGGTTACGCTTCCTTGTCCGATCCCCTCGCGCTGCTCTGAGTAACTACAAACTATACTGAGACCTACCCGTCATTCTGAGCGCCAGCGAAGAATCACTGTTGGAGCAGAATTTCAGGAAATCGCGCGAATCAGATTCTTCGCTGGCGCTCAGAATGACTGGCCTGAGGCATTGGGATAGATTCTAGTGTAAACTGCGTCGCCGCGCGATCCAAGTTTTTTCGTCGCGAACGGGTTAGGAGATTCAGTCGGTGCGTACTATTTTCGTTTCAATCGGCATCGTGGCCGCATCGGTGGCCTACGGCGCAAGCGTTCCCGAATCGGTCAAGGAAGTCGTACGCGGACGCGTCGACGACGGCAAGGCCGCGAGCATGGTCATCGCGCTGGTCGATGCGGACGGCGTCGAGTATTTTGCGTACGGCAAGGCCTCCCGCGAAACGGGCGCGGCGCCGGACGAAAACAGCATTTACGAGATCGGATCGATATCGAAGGTTTTCACGGCGATATTGTTGGCGGATATGAAAAATCGCGGCGAGGTCGCGTTCGACGATCCGATCGAGAAGTATCTGCCGGAATCGGTAAAGGCGCCAACCCGCAATGGCGCGTCGATTACGCTCGCCCATTTGTCCGAGCAGACATCTGGCTTGCCTCGCATGCCGAACAATTTCAAGCCGAAGGACCCCGGGAATCCATTCGCGGATTACACGCCGGAGTTGCTCTACGCGTTCCTCTCGGGATACGAACTTAAGCGGGACATCGGCGAAAAATTCGAGTATTCGAATGTCGGCGTCGGGCTATTGGGACATGTGCTTGAGCTCGCATCGGGTAAGACTTACGAAACACTGGTCATTGAACACATCGCGACGCCGCTGGGGATGCCCGACACCCGCATCTCCCTTTCGGACGATATGAAATCCCGGCTCGCGATTGGCTACGTAGGCGAGCGGCCGGTCAAGAACTGGGACATCGCGACACTGGCGGGCGCCGGCGCGATTCGATCTTCCGCGAAGGACATGGTGACGTTTTTGCAGGCGAACATTGGCCTGGTGGAATCGACGCTGCACGACGCGATGAAAGAGTCGCACGCCGCGCGCGTGGACACCGACAGTCCGGAATCGCGCATCGGCCTCGGCTGGATCACGCTCGATGCTGAGGGCGGCCCCTCGGTGACGTGGCACAACGGCGGCACGGGCGGCTATCGAACCTGGGCCGGGTTTTCCGAGGAGACACGGACGGGCGCGGTCGTGTTGTGTAATTCGGGCGGCGAAGGCCAAGACGACATCGGGTTTCACTTGCTGAATCCGAGCCTGCCGATGACCAATACTGTAAAGCGCAGCGAGGTGGAGGTATCGCGAGACATTCTCCTAACCTATGCTGGCAAATATCAGATGCCCGGGGCGACGCTGACGATCGACATGGGCGAGTCACAATTGACGGTTCAACTGACGGGACAGCCGCGATTCCCGATCTTCGCGGAGTCGGAAACGGAATTTTTTCTGAAAGCGGTTGACGCCCAGATTTCATTTGAGAAAGATGATACGGGCAAGGTCGTCGCGGCGGTGTTGCATCAGGGTGGACGCGACATGCGCGCGTCGAGGATTGAGTAACTCGAGCGCGGAGCTAGGGAAACAATATCCCCACGAATTGGAGGGTATCGTGAAAATCGAATTCAAGGCGCATTTGGCGGTATGTATTTCCGCGCTGATCGCGAGTAGCGCGTTCGCCGCGGATTGGCCCAGTTGGCGTGGAGCCGAACACAACGGCACGTCGCCGGAACAGGGCATGCCGGAGCGGATCGATCCCGTAGCGGATCTGCGATGGAGCGCGGACATGCCAGGGAGCAGTTCCGCCACGCCGATAATCGCCAATGGCCGCGTGTTCGTCGTATCGAACAACGAGAACGACTTGAAGGTGTTCGGTCTTTGTTTGGACGCCGCGACGGGCGCGGTGCTGTGGCAAAAGTTGCTGGGCGAAGTCGAAAGCGTCCCAACGCGCAACACGATGGCGTCGTGTTCGCCGACGACGGACGGCAAGCACGTGTACTTCCTGTCGGGGAACGGCAATCTCTATTGCTACGACTACGAGGGAAAGGAAATCTGGCTGAAGCGATTGCCGGAGCATTACGGTCACATCGGCCAGCAGTTCGGGTATAGCTCGAGTCCGCTTTTACATAAAGGCCGTTTGTATTTGCCGATTCTGCGCGGGCAGTGGGAGACCGGTGAGTCGTGGGACACGTACACGGACAAGGACTCGCACCTCGTCTGCCTCGATGCTGCGACGGGCGCGGAGATTTGGAAGACGCACCGGCCCAGCAACGCCAATGGCGAGTCGTTCGATTCGTATGCGAGCGCGGTGCCGCTCGAGACGGAAAAAGGCGATGCGATCGTCGTGCAGGGCGGCGATCACCTGACTGCGCATGACGCCGCGACGGGCAAAGAGTTGTGGCGGCAGGAACATAACCCGCGCAAAGGCGGGAACTGGCGATTGATCCCGTCGCCCATAGTCGCGGGAGACGTCGTCATCGGGCTACAGCCGCGCGGCGGCGATGCGTTTGCGATCCTGCCGGGCGAGCAGACGGAATTCGCGTACGAGAACTCGCACTGGATTTATGCCGCAAACACGGGTGACGTGTCGACCCCGGCGTATTACGAGGGGCGCGTGTACGTCGTCAACGATACACGAAAAATATTGATTTGCCTCAACCCCAACACGGGCGCGGAGATTTGGCGGGGCGAGTTGGAAGCGAGCGGGCGTATCTGGTCGTCGCCGACGATTGCCGACGGCAAGCTCTACATCCTCGACGAGAACGGACAGCTTAGCATCGCCGAAATCGGAGAGCGGTTCAGGCTGTTGTCGCAGGCGGAATTCGGCGGCGGGATCGCGAAGTCATCGGTGGCGATTGCGGATGGGAGCTTGTGGATACGTACCGCAGACAAGCTGTACCGTGTTGGGGGGCGCTGACGGAATTTATTTGGCTCTCTTTCGTTTTTGCAGTGTTTCCGCATACTGGTTGACCTTCACCCGCCAGAGGGGTTCGCGTAAAGAATTCCACCTTTTTAGCCGTGAATTCATCGGTTTCGTATCTCACTCAAGATCCTTTTAAGGGGATCGGT
>JBGTJY010000671.1:0-8783 GCA_041744855.1 Candidatus Hydrogenedentales bacterium | reverse complement strand
CGATTGCCCGGGTCCGCGCGATCGTCGTCATAAGCCCGCGCCAGCCGCATCATCACGGCCGTTGCGGCCTCGGACTCCACGGCCAAATCCGCGAGCACGCGATCGATTGCGCGATCGAGCCGGGCATCCGCCCCCCGCGCGCGCTCAAGTTCCGTCAAAAACGCCGGTATCGTGTCAGGCTCGCGCTGCATCGCCCGCAGCACATCGAGACACATCACGTTGCCCGAGCCTTCCCAAATCGACGTGAGCGGCGCTTCCCGATACAGGCGCGGCATCGGCGATTCCTCGACGTATCCCGCCCCGCCGTGGCATTCAAGGCACTCGTAGACATGATGCGGCGCGCGTTTGCAGACCCAATACTTCGCAATCGCCGTCGCGATCCGCGTGAATGCGCGATTGCCCGGGTCCGCGCGATCGTCGTCATAAGCCCGCGCCAGCCGCATCATCACGGCCGTTGCGGCCTCGGACTCCACGGCCAAATCCGCGAGCACGTTTTTCATCAGCGGCTGATCCCGCAGCAACTTTCCGAATGCCGCGCGATGCCGGCAATGGTGTAGCGCCTGCGCCACGGCCTGACGCATGATTGCCGCGCCGCCGATGGTGCAATCGAGCCGCGTATGCGCGACCATGTCGATGATCGTCGGCACGCCGCGTCCCTCTTCGCCGACCATCACCGCCCACGTGTCGTTGTATTCGATTTCGCTCGAAGCGTTCGACCGATTGCCGAGTTTGTTCTTCAATCGTTGGATGAAAAATCGGTTCTTGGTTCCATCCGGCAAAAATCGCGGCACGAGGAAGCAGCTCAAGCCGCCGTCCGCGTGCGCCAAGGTCAGAAACGCGTCCGACATCGGCGCGGAGCAGAACCACTTGTGGCCCGTCAGCTCGTAGGCAGCCCCCGGTCCGCCGCCATTCATCGGCACGGCCCGCGTGGTATTCGCGCGCACGTCCGAGCCGCCCTGTTTTTCCGTCATCGCCATGCCCATCGTGCAGCCAGTCTTCTCGCTCGCAGGCACGAACCGCGGGTCATACGAATTCGCCGTCACGCGCGGAATCCACTCGGCGGCAATCTCGGGCTGATGCCGCAACGCCGGCACGACGGCATACGTCATCGATATCGGGCAGGTCACGCCCGCTTCCGCCTGCAACAGCAAGTACAATTTGACGGCGCGCAACACATGCGAGCCCCGCCGTTCATCGGTCCACGGCTGCGAATGCGCGCCGTGCTCCATACCGAGCCCCATCAACTCGTGATACGCGGGGTGATACTCGACGCGGTCCGCGCGATACCCGAAGCGGTCATGCGTCTTGAGCACCGGCGGATTCTCATTCGCGAGCCGTCCCCACTCGAGCACCTGCTCGGACCCGCAGCGCGCGCCGAACTCCCGCGCCTGCGATTCGCCCCATGACGCCCCCTCGCGCCGCAACGCCTCGACCATCGCCACGTCGGACTCGAATAGGTTGTAGTCGACGAGCGGCACGGACTGATTCGTCACTTCATGCGTCGCGTGGTCGGAAGGCCGTTCGATTATCGCCATGGCAAGCTTTTCCTCGGTATCCGCGTTCGTCGCGCTGCGCTATAGAATAACAAAGGAGCGTCCGCCGTTTGTATGCCAATCGCCCCGATTGAACGAAACCAACTCCGGGAGAGCGCTCGCATGGTGCCGACCTACGACCTGCGCCCCGCCATGGATCCCCCGTGGCTCACACATATAATCTTCCGCGACATCTATGAAACCGGCTAAAGCTAGTTTAAGTCGGGCAACCGTCATTCCCGCGCAGGCGGGAATCTCCACGCTGAACCCGAAGCTATGAGCCTCATTGAGAGATTCCTGCCTGCGCAGGAAGGACCACTCTGCGAATGACGCCTCCCTAGCAGGCCGCTGCCGCCCCGGTTTTCCGAAGAATTCGCACTAGTAATTATTGACACCCTGTGATACAGTGGCCCTGGTTTCGTGAATCCAACGGGCTGCACCTATCGGATTCGGCAATGCGAAACCATTCCAAGGCGAGCCGGTGGCACGGCGCAACGTCATCGGCCTACGAATGCGATGCGATTGGGCTGCAATGGATTTCCTCATTGGCATTTTTGCACTTGCGTATGGAGTTTCCGGGCTGTGGGCCCTGCTCTCCCAGGATCAGGAACGCAAGCTTGCGGGTCTGCGTCCCGGCGAGTCCGCTATCCCTCCGATCACCCGGCGTGAAGTCGCGAGCCTTCCCCCGGCCGCTTGATTTCCCGGCATCGACATTAGCAGGCAAACTTCTTGCGCCTGTGGTCTTCCGCGCAGATTGCTATCACGCATGAGGTCAGGGGTTCGAGTCCCGCCCTCCCCGCCATTTTGACGTACTGCCGCAGCGCGAGCTAAGCGCTCACCCACAGTTGCCGTTGCGCTGCTGAGAAAAGACCGCTTTGTCCCTGTCACGGCGAACGACCGTGTAGACTACGCGCCCGCATGGCCACTCATAATTCGACACCCGCGCGCCAAGTTAAAAGCCAGCGAACCCACGACCGCCTGCGCGTCATGATGCTGGGCTCGTTCCCTCCCCAAACGCAGGGCATTCAGGAATACTGCGGCGCGATCGCGTCTGCATTGGCGGCTCATTGCGATGTGACCGCCTTCGGCTTCTCGAAAATGTATCCGCCATTTCTCTTCCCCGGCGTCAAGCACGCGATGGACACGACGCGCGCCGTGATCGAAAAACCGGGACTGCATATCCGCAACATCCTCACGTACTACAACCCGTTCAATTGGCTCTGGAGGGCCGTCTCCACGCCGTGCGACGTGGTCCACGTGCAGTGGTGGAGTCTGCCCTTGTGGCCCGTCGCCTTCATCATGATCGCCGCGGGCCGCCTGCGCGGAAAGCGCGTCGTCGTCACGTTGCACAACGTGTTGCCCCACGAACGCCAAGGCGCCTTTGTCGCGGCAACTCGCATCCTCGTTCGGCTCGCGCACGACGTCATCGTGCACGGCAAGCAGAATGCGGCAGACGCAGCGGCCACTTACCGCATCGAGCCGGCGCGCCTGCACGAAGTCCCGATGGGCATCTTCACCGGCCTCGCCAAGATCGTCCCGAAAAATTCCGCACGCCAGGCCGCAAACATCGGTAGCGCCGCGAAAGTCGTCCTCTTCTTCGGCATCATCCGCGACTACAAAGGCGTCGACGTTCTGCTCGAAGCGGCGGCGAAACTCCGAGCGCAATTTCCCGACCTCCTCGTGATCGTCGCGGGCACGCCCTGGGCCGACTGGTCGCCGTACGACGCGATCATCGAGCGCAACGACATGCGAGGCTACACGCGGCTCGCGCTCCACTACGTCGATGCGGAGGACCTGGGAAATTACTTTTGTGCGGCGGACGTCGTCGCCCTGCCCTACAAACATTTCCACGCCCAAAGCGCCGTCGCAACAACGAGTCTGGGATTCAAAGTGCCGACGATTGTCTCCCGCACGGGCGCGATGACCGAGTGTGTCGATCACAACTCGAACTGGATCGCCGAGCCTGGCGATGCGGACAGCCTCGCGCAAAAGCTCCGCGAGTTTTTCGAAAACCAGCCTACGCGCGAAGCGGAGTTCGCGCAGGTTCTCGCCCGCGTAACTGAATCGATGTCATGGGAACGGATAGCCGACCAACACGTCGCCATCTATCGCGTCCGGTCGGTTGCAAGCTAACTCATCGCCAGCGCGCGCTAGTCTAATCTTTCACCGCGGCGCGCACATCCGTCACGATCGCCCAAAGCATCCCCGCCGCGCTGAGCCCAAAAAACACCAGCACGAACGCGACGATTGGCGCGTAGCGCGGCCACCCGGAACCCTGCGCAGTCGGATTCGACGGCTCGGAGGCGATCATGAATTCAGACACCTCGTTCGCCAGCGCAAGTTTCGCCTCCGTCAACATGCGCGACAATGTCGAAACGCGTTCAATGGAAAGCGCCCTGTCCACGTCGGAGGATCCCGCGAGTTCCTTCAACGCCGCGTCGTATTCGCGCTGAACGTACTCGACCGTCTTCGCCTTTACGTCGCGCGTCAACGACTCGCAATACGCCCCGGCTTCCTCCGCCCAAATGCCCGCAAGCTCATGCGCAACTTCGCCGTTCGGCGCTTGCACGCGTAGTTGCATGGTCGGATAGTAACGGACCTCATACGGCGTCTTGAGCTCGAGTTTTGTGATCGGCTGCAAGAAGCCCCGCAACCCAGCCGCTTCCAACTTCGACTCTGGGTGCGCCGCGTTGTACGCCGCCGCGACACTCTCCAAAACACTCTGCGACATCACCAGCAGCGCGTAGTCGACGACCGTCAAAGGCTTCGGCAAAAAATACGCCTCGTTGTCGGGATTCGCCAGGTAGCTAATCACGCTCGCCTGGCCCGTATTCCGGAAGGCCGCCTGCGGCCGCACGATCGCAATCGACTCGCTCACGTACGAGATCGTTCGCGTACCGCGGCGATACATCTCAACCGCCGCCGCGGCAAGTAGCGCCAACACCAGCGCGCCCGCGATCGCCCGTCTCGCGCGCAGGCCATAGCGCACAAACAAGCCAAGTTGCGTCTCGGCAATTCTATGGTCGACAGGTTCAGTCAAGCGCGCGGCCTTTACTAAAAACGGGCAGTGATGCGGCGCGTATTCTAAGTTGCATTCCGCGTGATAGCAAACGGTGGCGACATTCCCCCCGGATCATTTCGTCGATTCATCCGTCCCGCGCTTCACCGCATCGAGCTCCGTGGAAATGTCCGCCATTTTCCAACGGATTTCCTCAAGCAGGATGCGATTCACACCGATAAGCTCGCCAAGTACGCCCGCAACGAATAAAACGAACGATAGAAAGAAAAGGATGGCACACAAAATCAACGACTGAATATTACCCCCGCCCTCGCCAATCGCGTATAGATAAACGAAGCGCACCCCGATCAGCGTCGCGGCGAACGCCGCGAGTCCCGCTGGATACAGGAACGTCTTCAGCGGCTGATAAATCGCGAGTATGCGAAATATCGTCAGCACCGATCGCCGAATATACGTCGGGATGCTCTTGATCAGCCGCGATGGCCGTGCCTCGGGATTCACCCGCACGGGCACGGTCGCAATCGCCATGTTCTTCAGGCCCGCCTGAATAATCGTCTCGAGCGTGTACGTGTAATGATTGAACACATTGAGCCGCATCGCCGCGGATCGGCTTATCGCGCGAAATCCCGATGGCGCATCCTCCACCGACGTCTTGCTGACCACGCGCACCACTTTGCTGCCCAGCTTCTGCAACAATTTCTTGGTCGAGGAAAAATGTTCGATTTCCTGAATCGGGCGCGTGCCGATGACAATCTCCGCGTGCCCATCGAGAATCGGTTGAATCAATTTCGGAATATCGCGCGCGTCGTACTGATTGTCCGCGTCCGTGTTCACGATGATGGTCGCGCCATTCTTCAGGCACGCGTGCAGCCCCGCCATGAACCCCGCCGCGAGACCCTGATTCTTCGGAAAACGGACAACGTGGTCGACCCCATGCTGTCGCGCGATGGCCACCGTGTTATCCGTGCTCCCGTCGTCGATGATGAGCCACTCGACCAAGTCGACGCCGGGCAGCGTGCGCGGCAAATCCTGAAGCATCGTGCCGATGGACGCTTCCTCGTTGTAACAGGGAATTTGAATGATGAGCTTGATCATGAATCGAGTTCGGTCATGAATCGAGTTTGGTTATTAACTACAGTGCGCCAGCGCGCACCGAAGGGTTACGAAAATGAGCCGCGCGTTTGGGCGTATTGTAGTGATACAACGTCACGTAGACGAAACGTTCAACATAAGTTTGAGGAATTTGCGCGGACACTTCGAGCGTTTCCCACTTTCCCGACCCTGAGTGCCACGCGCTATGAAACTTCGATCCGTCCGCGAGCCGTATCACCAACTTGGCCGTGTCCTTCTCACGCGCTTGCACGTCCGCTGTGAAACGAATTGCCTCGCCGCCAAGCGCGCGATCGGCGTCGATGCGCTGCGCAACTTGCACCCAGCCGTATCCGGGACCCGCATCGAGCGCACCCGCGTCGCCGCGCGCGAGATACTGCTCGCGTCCACCCGTCACTTCCCAGTGCAGCGGCGCGCCTTCCGCCCAGAACTCGAATGCCGGATTGAGTACACCCGCGCCGTCATTCAAAACGACCCCGGTCTCATCCGCCGGCTGCGCGGCAAGCAAGCAACCAATCGCGAAAACCAATCCGGCATTGCGCGTAAAAATGGGCGATCTCCGGCTTTTCATAAGCTGCATTAAATTAAGTCGCGGCTATCATAGGAGAAATCGCCCGGCCCAACGAGCGACTGACAAACCTAGCCCAAAGCCCGGCGGCCAATGTCCGTGCGATAGTGCGCCCCCTCGAATCGAATGCAGCGCACGGCCGCATAAGCGCGATCGATACTCGCCGCGATATCGCCGCCCGTCGCCGTGACGTTCAACACCCGCCCCCCATTCGTTTGAATCTGGTCGTTCGCCGCCTTGGTACCGGCATGAAACACAACCACCTCCGGGTCTCGCGCCGCCTCCTCCAATCCCGTGATCGTCTTCCCTTTCGCATATGCCCCTGGATAGCCGCCCGACGCCATCACAACCGTCGTGCACGCCGCGTCATGCCACTCGACCGCCCGCTCAGCAAGCCCCCCTTCGCAACACGCAATCAACAACGGCACGAGGTCCGACTTCATGCGCGGCAGCACCACCTGCGTCTCCGGATCGCCGAATCGGCAGTTGAACTCGACCACCTTCGGTCCATCCGCGCCAATCATAAGCCCCGCGTACAACACGCCGCGATACGGAATTCCCGAGTATGACAGGTGCCGGATGCACGGCCCGATAATCTCGCGCTCGATTCGTTGCATCAGTTCCGGCGTAACAATCGGCGCCGGCGAATACGCGCCCATCCCGCCCGTGTTCGGCCCCTCGTCGCCGTCGAATGCCCGCTTGTGGTCCTGGCTCGACGCCAGCATTACGTAATTCGCGCCATCGGACAACGCAAAGATCGACGCCTCCTCGCCGACAAGACACTCCTCAATCACAATCTCGCTGCCGGCATCGCCAAACGCACGCCGCGACATCGCATCGTCGATCGCTTCGAGCGCCTGTGCCACGTCGCGCGCGACAGTCACCCCTTTCCCCGCCGCCAAACCGTCGGCCTTGATAACGATGGGCGCCCCGCGTTCGCGCACATACGCCTTCGCCGACTCCGGATCGCGGAACGCCCGATACGCCGCCGTCGGAATTCCGGCCGCCGTCATGACCTCTTTCGCGAAACGTTTGCTCGCTTCCAATTGAGCAGCGGCGGCCGATGGACCAAACGCCTGCAGCCCCGCGGAGTCGAAAGCATCGACGATGCCCTGCGCCAGCGGGTCTTCCGGACCAACGACCGTCAGGCCGATCCGGTTGTCTTTCGCGAACGCGATGAGGCCCGCTGTGTCGCTCGCAGCAATGTCGACGCACTTCGCCTCACGCGCGATGCCGGCATTGCCAGGCGCGCAATACAGTTGCTCGACCAGCGGACTCTGCCGGATTTTCCAACACAGCGCGTGTTCACGGCCACCACTGCCGACGACGAGGACGTTCACTACATCCCCCTAAATCCCCCTTCGAAGGGGGACTTTTTGACGATCCCGTGCATTCGAGGAAATCGCTTACGCTTCCGGTGGCTCGATGCGCCGGAGATATTCCGCGAGCGACGCATCATAAGCCGCCGTCGCGGCGAAAGCCTCCTGCGCGAGCCGAAACCGCGTGGCAAACGAAACACTCCCCTCGTGCGCCCGCAACTCGTGGATGATCGAAGGGTAACGCTCGGGATTCACCACGACCGTCACGTAACGGAAATTCTTCGCCGCGGAACGGATCATCGCGAGTCCGCCGATGTCGACTTCCTCCATCAACTCGTCGAGGCTCGTCGCGGCCCGGTTCGTAATCTCGCCCAACGGCCGCAAGTTCACCGCGACGAAATCGATCCACTGGCATTCCTGCGCCTGCATTTCCTCTTCGTGAAGTTTGTTGCCGCGAATGCCAAGCAACCCGGCGTGCACCTTCGGATGCAGCGTCTTCACGCGCCCGCTCAGCATCTCGCGCCGACCAGTCAAATCGGCAATGCTCGCGCACGGAATCCCAGCACGGCGCAACGCCGCGCCGGTCCCTTCGGTCGCGAACGTCTCCACGCCATAGTTAGCCAGCGCGGCAGCAAGTTCGCCGATATCGGTCTTGTCGTGACAGCTCAACACCGCACGGCGGATGGCGTCCATTGAACATTCCCGGAAACGAATGGTTGAATCGCAAATGGACCGCGAATCATACGACAACGCGCCGGTCAATTCGAATAGATTCTACAAACCCCATACCCACGATATTCCGCACCTGCGCTCACTAATCGTTCGTTCTGCTACGAAAATACAATCTCCGCGCGCGCCCTCGTGCTCGTGCGTCGTAATCGTAATCGTAATCGTAAGAACGGCTTACCCTAAATTTTCGTTCTTTCACCAAAAAGGCCGAGCCTCATGACAACTCGTTCTCGTCCTTACCACCCCCCTCGCACCTCGCCTCATAATTCCCATACTTCCCATACTTCCCATACTTCCCATACTTCCCATACTTCCCATACTTCCCATACTTCCCATACTTCCCATACTTACCATACTTCCCATATTTCCCATACCTCCCATCATCTCGTCAATTGATAGGGGTAGGGAGAGCCTAAGCTCCCCCTCCCTCCGAACCGTACGTGCGGATCTCCCGCATACGGCTCTCCAGTCAGTGGTTTTACCTTTTGCTTAAGGACTGCTTCGCC
>JBGTJY010000670.1:0-2117 GCA_041744855.1 Candidatus Hydrogenedentales bacterium | reverse complement strand
GCGCGGACGCTTCCGCCGCCGCCTCATCCGAATGGGATTCGCGATTCTTGTGTCAATAGGATAGCGAGACCAAGATCACGATTCGTCGATATCTGATAACTCAAGAGACCTAGCGAGGCTTCGCCTCCAACCAACTGTCGCGTGAAAAAGAGGGCTCCGGTCGATCCATTTGGTTGGGTCTCATAGAAACCCTCTTGAGACCGCGAAGCGGTCGGTGGACTTGCGTCCTGGGATGACCGGAGCTTGCTATGAGTTTACCACGACGGGTCGCGGATGTCTTGAACGATCATGTGACGCTCGAACTCGAGAGTATCGATCGCATGTACCTCAACGTTTACCAGCCGAAGTTGCAAAGGCCGGAGATGGTCTATCGGTTTTTGCGAGATGAAGCCGTCCAGGGCTCTGTTTCCTCCAAGTGCTTTCAGGCGACCACCCAGGCCTTCGTCCGCGACATCGAGGCGTTTGCCGCGAAGCACGGCGTCTTGCTTCGTGTCTTCGAAAAAGGGGAGCGCAAGGACGACGTCGCCGCGGACTTTCGCAAGCGCTTCGTCGGCGACGAAGGCGTGCTCTTCATCGGCAAGGCGCAGGAGAAGACGCGTTCCTTCCGCACGATCGAGCGCGTCAACGAAAAGACCGGGCAGAAGTATCCCTGGATCGTGGGATCATCCGTAATGGTGAATCAGTATTATTTTTACGCCATCGACCAGGACTTCGGGCCGTTCTTCCTCAAGTTCAGCTCCTATTTTCCTTACGCCGCCAAGTTGTGCATCAATGGCCACGAGTATCTCAAGAAGCAATTGGCCAAGGAAGGCATCGCCTTTGAGTCGCTCGACAACGGCATTCTGAGCTGCGCCAATCCCGAGCGGATGCAGCAAATCGCGAAGGAACTGTCAGCGGAGAAGATCGACGCGCTGTTGCGCAAGTGGTTGGCGAAACTGCCCCACCCGTTCGCGCCGGCGCATCGCAAGGCCGGGTACATTTACGACATCTCGGTGGTGCAAGCGGAGTTTTCGCTGACGCAGGTGCTGGATCGTCCGGCCACGGGGCGTGCGTTCTTCGAAGAGGTCATTCGCGAGAACCTCGACATCGGCCGGCCCGATCAGGTGCAACTCGTTTTCGCGCGGCGGGTCACGAAGCGGACGCCGGGACAATTCCGTACTCGCGTTTTGACGCGCGGCGTGACGCCCTCGCTGCACGTCGATTACAAGCACAGCCGGATCAAGCAATACTTCAAGGAAGAAAAGGCCCTCCGCACGGAGACCACGATCGCGAACACGCGTGATTTCGACATTGGCAAACGTCTCGGCAATCTTCCTGCCTTGCGGCAGGTCGGCTTCGCGGCCAACCGACGTCTTTTGAACGTCCAAAAAATCAGCCAGGACTGCGCCATCGGCGAAACGGTGTTTCGCGAAGTGACCTCGCCGCGTCAGGTGGGGACGCAACGAGCCTCGGCATTGCCTTATGGCGACGCCCTGGTGCTGGCGCTCTTGCAGGTGTTGTTGCTGATGCGATTGTCGCCTCGGGGATTTCGCAGTCGCGAACTGCGGGAGCATCTCGCTCCACTCACGGGTGAAACACCCGAATCATGGACCCAGGGCCGACTCACGTACCAGTTGCGGCGATTGCGCTTGCACGGCTTGATCGAGCGAATACCCAAGACGCATCGTTACGACGTGAGCGACCGCGGCATGCGCATCGCCATGTACTTCACGAAGAGTTATGTGCGTTTCATTCGCCCTGGGTTGAGCGACTTGTTCTCCGAAAAGCCGATGCCTTCCGCAAAGCTCCGCGACGCCATGGCTCGCGTCGACAGAGCCCTTGACGACTACGTCGCCGCCGCGAAAACATGACTCCAAGAAACTTGACTCGAAGGCGTCAACTTATTTGGCTTAAGGCATCTAATGGTCTGATTCTCGGGGCGTTGACTCACTTTTTCTCGCACGTCCGGTTTCCGAAACTCGATGTGTGCCGTGAGATCGAGTTTCGTGGCAAATCCCACGGCAGCGTGTCCGTCTTGTTCAGCCATCGGAAAAATGATCGCAGTTGCTTGACGAAGTGTTTCGCCGAAGACAGCTTGAGCGGTGTTTTACGCTGCGTCATCGGGCGAGCGGCAAACA
>JBGTJY010000669.1:0-3155 GCA_041744855.1 Candidatus Hydrogenedentales bacterium | reverse complement strand
CCTTTTCGATCGGCGAAAAGCGGTCGCTTTTCGGGAGGTTGCGAGGTTTCTTCGTTCCCTTCTTCACCATGATGGCAGCCCTTTCTTCATGCGCCGAGTGGCTTTTGCCGCGTCGAATTGCGCGGGATCAAACGGGCCGTGCCACTCCAGGAGTTCGTCGTGCTGGCCGTGATTCGGATTCGTGATCGCCTCGACATAGTCGGCAAAACCGTATACGCCGCCAACATCTTCCGGCGGACATGCTCGCTCTCCATCGATGCAGCGCGGATATTTGGTACCCGCCTCGGATTCCGTCACCTTTTCCAGCACGACATCATGCTGCCAACCGTCACCAAAGTCGTATTCATAGCCCATCCGCAGTCCGGAGCCGTGCTTGGAAACCAGGTCGCCAATTCGAATGCCGCTGTAGTCGATTGCACCCGAGTCATCGAAGTCACCCATCATGAATTGAGGATGAACGTACCGGGTGCCCGCGACTTCAAACTGGTGCAGGTGCGAATTCGTCCAACCCATCGCGGTTTGAATCAACTCATGCAGTTTTTCAAGCGTTAACTCTTTCGTCTCAATCCGCCGCCAGATCACCGGATCCGTACCTTGCAAGCTGATCTTGAAACGATAGACGGCGGCTTTGCCGTCGCTTGCCTCTCCGGGGTGGCTCGCCGGTGGACCGACATAAGTCCACACCCTGACCGTGCGCGTGATGCGTTTGCCTTTCCATTTTGGAATGGCATCGTCTGCGACCAGAATCTCAATGGAACGTGGAACGCCCGGCTGCCGTCGAATGAGCCCCTTCTTTTCGAGCATCTTCATCATCTGATTCACCGACGGCGGAGAGACGCCCATCGCCTCGGCAATTTCCGACTCCGCCGGCGGCAATCCGAAGCCATCCGTATATGCGTGAATGTAAGCGAGATATCGCCCCTGCGTGGGTGTCAATTCCGCCATCGCAAGAATCCTTTCGCTCCAACTCCCCGGATGCACTATTGAAGATTTTACGGCAGACGACTCGTTCCGGCGAGTGAGGGCAGTCTTCGCGGGGTGTCGTCTCGCTGGGGCGCTTGATTACTCGTTCATTACGAAGCGATCGGCGGGGAGGCCGACGAATGTTCCAGCACGTATATGACGGCGTCGGTAGTCGGCAGCTGCCGATTCCGACCCGTCCAAAGACTGGTCAGCAAACACGCGATGATCGCGCAGTACGTCTGGATCTCGACGCCGTTGCGCGAGTGGCTCAGCAGGTGCCGGCAGCCGAGAATTTGCTTGAAAAACCGGAAGAAAATTACGATGGTCCAGCGGTGGCGGTAGAGCAACGCGACGATTTCGGCGGGCACGTCGAGGAGGTTCGCGCGCTGCGTTCGCGCCCGCCGTTCCGTTTGGGCATCGCGGGGGCATGCCGATTTCCGCTGGCCGGACGGCTCGCCCTTGTCCGAACTCCGCATCGGCGTCGGCATTCATACCGGCGAAGCGGTGGTCGGCTGCGTGGGAAGCCCCGGCCGCCTGGACACACCGCGATCGGCGACACGACCAACACGGCCGCCCGCATCGAATCGGCCACCAGAGAGTTGGGGGCCGATATACTCATGAGCGCCGCCACGTACGGCCGGCTCACCGCGGTCCAGCGGCTGGAACTCGGCGCGACGGGAATGCCCTCAACGATCGCGGTCAAGAACAAAGCCGAATTGTTGACGGTCTGACTGAGGTGGCTCGACACCGCTTTGGTCCTTTTGGACTCATACGGATCGGCTATGTATTGAATTTTCGAAATGAGTTCTGGCTTCGTACAGCACAAAAGGCCAAAGCGGCGTCCAGCCGCCGCAGTCCAAAAGGAAAAGTATGCCCTCGATATTGGATCGGATCGTCGAGACGAAGTGGCAGGAAATCGCGGCGGCAAAAGCCCGAATCTCCGAGCGCGAACTGGAATCGCGATTGCCGGCGACGCCGACGCGCGACTTCGTCGCGGCGTTGAACCGCCCCGGCGAAGTGCGGATTATCGCGGAGGTGAAGAAAGCCTCGCCATCGGCCGGCGTCATCCGCGCGGACTTCGACCCCGTTCGCATCGCGAAGACGTATGCCGATCACGGGGCCGCCTGCATTAGCGTGTTAACGGACGAGCAATACTTTCAGGGCCACCTCGATTACCTCATCGCGATTCGCAAAGACGTCGAGATTCCATTGCTTCGCAAGGAGTTTATTCTCGATCGCTACCAATTGCTCGAAGCCCGGGTGGCCGGCGCCGATGCGGTGCTATTGATCGCGGAGATTCTCCCCGGCGAACGGTTGAAGAAACTCCACCGGGAAGCTCGCGAGTTGGGGCTACACGTTCTCGTCGAGTTGCACGATGCCCACGAACTGCCGCGCGTGCTGGATTCGGGAGCGGTCCTCGTCGGCATCAACAATCGCGACCTGCGCACCTTTGCCACGCGACTCGAACACACGCTCGATCTGATTCCGAAAATCCCATCCATAACGACAGTCGTGAGCGAGAGCGGAATCCGATCGAAAGCCGACCTCGACCTGCTCGCGGCCCACGGTGTGAAAGCCGTGCTCGTCGGTGAATCGCTGATGCGTTCGCCGGACATCGGGGCCGCTTTGGACGCCCTTCGCGGGATCAAAACCCCGGCCTGACGCCCGAACCGGTCCGTTCGACGAATTTCCTGTCTTTATAGGGGATTTCTTCGCGCATTTCGTTGGTTATTCCGGGCGCAAATTCCTAGAAATACCAGACTGAATTTGACATTCGGAGGCACGCCGTTGGCCAAGGATAAAAAGCCCCCCACTCCCCCCGATGGCACCCCGCCCGTGGCCCTGGTTCCCGACGCCCCGATCAACCCCATCGACATTGCCGACGAGCTTCAATCGAGCTATCTCGCCTACGCCCAGTCGGTCATGGTCAGCCGGGCGCTGCCCGATGTCCGCGACGGCCTGAAGCCCTCGCAGCGGCGCATTCTCGTCGCGATGAACGACCTCGGCCTCAGCCCCACGTCCGCGACCAGCAAGTGCGCCGGCATTATCGGCGAGACGATGAAGCGCTACCACCCCCACGGGGACGCGTCCATCTACGCGACGCTCGTCCGCATGGCGCAGGACTGGGTGATGCGCGCCAAGCTCATCCACGGTCAGGGGAACTTCGGCTCCATCGCCGGCCTGCCGCCCGC
>JBGTJY010000668.1:0-5156 GCA_041744855.1 Candidatus Hydrogenedentales bacterium | reverse complement strand
GGCGGCGCGCGCGTGCAGACCTTGGACGAAAACGGCGAGGTGCTTGTCGATCCCGTCGGCGGCGGCAAGATTATCGGCACCGCGCAGGGCGATGGCCCGGACTATTGGCCCGAAGGTTATGGCAAACTCGTGCGCAAAGGGTCGAAGCTGACCTTCGGTATTCACTACAACAAGGAGCCGGGTCCCGGCACGGGACGCTGGGACCAGTCGATGATCGCCATCAAGTGGCACGACAAGCCGGTGAAGCACGTCGTGCGTTCGGCGGGCATCAGCTCGCGCGGCTGGGAAATCCCCCCCTATCACGGCGAGTGGCAAATTGGCGCAGCGCGTGTGTTCGACGAGGATTCCGTGATCGTGAACATGATGCCCCACATGCATTTCCGCGGCGCCGGCGCGAAGTATGAAGCGATCTATCCGGATGGTACGCGCGAAGTATTGTTGAACGTCCCGAAATACGATTTCGCATGGCAGCAGACGTATACCTTTAAGGAACCCAAGCGGGTCCCTGCGGGCACGCGCCTCGAAGTGACCATGACGTTCGACAATTCGGTCGATAATATGTGGGTGCGCGATCCGGAACGGCCCATCGCCTGGGGCAGCATGACGGAAGACGAAATGAATATCGGCTGGACTGAATTCGCGAACGCGGAGCCGATCGAAGACATCATGAATCACGATTTCGGCACGCAGGGAACGGGTGTCGAAGACTTGGACGGCGAGTAGCTCGCTGCAATTGCGTTCCCGAATGGAAATTCGGGAACGAGGCTCGTTAGAGGCAAGTGCGTTCCAGAATAGAAATTCGGGAACGAGAATTGGAAGTGCGTTCCAGAATAGAAATTCGGGAACGAGGCTCGTTAGATGCAAGTGCGTTCCCGAATAGAAATTCGGGAACGAGGGTTCAATGCGACACGTCATTCTGAACGAAGTGAAGAATCTCCCTAGCATCGTCGCTTATGACTGAGGAGATTCTTCGCTGGCGCTCAGAATGACCGATTGAGGGTTTCTAAGGGAGATTGAGGCAAATGCGAATCGCGATGTCGATGCTGGTTGCGGCGCTGGGGTCTGCACTGCTGTGCACGAGCGCCTCGGCTCAACAAGTGACGTACACGAAAGACGTCCTGCCCATCCTGCAGGAAAAGTGCATCTCGTGCCACCGCGAAAATGGGCACAATATCGCGGGGATGGTCGCGCCGATGTCCTTCACGAGCTACCGCGAAGTGCGGCCGTGGGCGAAGGCGATCGTCAAGGCTATCACGACGAAACAAATGCCGCCGTGGGGCGCAACCCCTGAGTACAACGGCCACTTTCTGAACGAGCGCGTGCTCACGGCCGAGCAGGCGAACATCATCGAGCGTTGGGTTGAAGCAGGCGCACCCCGGGGCAATCCCGAAGATGCGCCCGCCCCGATGGGGTTTCCGGACCACGACGGTTGGAACATCGGAATTCCTGACCTCGTCGTTTATTTGCCGGAACCGTACTACGTCGACGACGAGGTGAGCGATCTGAATACGAGCTTCGTCACGGAGATTTCCGAGGACCTTCTGCCCGAAAACAAGTGGCTGCGCTCGATTGAATGGCGCGCCGGGTCCGATGTTGTACATCACATCGTCGGCGGTTCGGTCTCCCCCGGCGAAATTACCCTGCCGGACGGCACGAACTTCCAATCGCTCGGATCGATTGCGCCGGGCGAAGACCCGACCATTTACCCCGAGGGCTACGGCAAAATTCTGCACAAGGGATCTAGCATCCGGTTTGGCATGCACTACCACAAAGAGCCGGGGCCTGGCACCGGCACGTGGGATTACTCGATGATCGGCTTCAGGTTTTGGGACCCTGAAAAAGACCCGCCGGTCAAGCATCAGGTGCATTGGAACGGCATCAGCGCGCGCGGCTACGAGATTCCGCCCGGACACGCAGAATGGCCAGTCGGCACCAGCCGCACTTTCAAGAACGACACGACGATTCTGTCGCTGCATCCGCACATGCACTTGCGCGGACGCGATATGAAGTACGTTGCGTTTTTCCCGGACGGGACGCAGGAGACCATCCTTGACGTGCCAACCTACGACTACGATTGGCAGATCAACTATACGTATGCTGAACCACGGCGCGTTCCGGCCGGAACACGCATCGAAGTGCAGGGTCACTACAACAATTCGACGAGCAACGTGCGTAATCCGGACCCGACAGCGCCGATTCACGGCGGTGAAACAAGCGATAAACACGAGATGTTCATCGGGTTCATTTCGTATTGCGACACGAACGAGTTTTCGGCAGAGGAATCCGCCGCGATACTGGCGGAAACGCACGGATCGGACTGAGACTGGCGCTATTCCGTCATTCCTGCGCAGGCAGGAATCTCTCGAATGAACTCGGCGTTGCGGGTGGAGGGAGAGATTCCCGCCTGCGCGGGAATGACGACTATGGCGGGAATGGCGAGTGTGGCGAAAACGCCAAGTACGGTGACGACGTAGGGCGCGTCGAACGTGGGCTGCGCCGAGCGCTGATGGCGCGCGGCACTATCACAAAAGGGCTTGCAGGGACGATATGAAACTCTCTTGGTTGTATTGTGCATTGGCGACTTCGTTCTTGACTCTCGCTTTCTTCTCGACGCCGGTGCTCGCGCAGGAACGCGCCGAGGCCTCCGCCGAGAGCGGTGAAGAGGAGGCCTCTGACGACGATTCCGGACGGTTCCGCCGGATAGTGGTCGTCGACACGGTGAAGTGGGAGCCGGCCGAGGGCAAGCTGGTTTCGCTCGTATACAGCAACCAACTCAAAATCACCGAGCCTGACTTCGCCAACATCGAGAGCACGAAGGTCGGCGACGTTATCGTGCTCACGCAATGCGCGGCGCCAAAGCTAAAGACGGATGTCGATTTGCAGTTCGGCGATGTGCTCGTGAAGGCCGGTAACGTCGCGGAGAATTACCCCGGCGTGTATGGCCTCTGGCTTCGCAAGACCGAGGACGGCTGGAACCTCGTGTTCAATTGGAAAGCCGACGTGTGGGGCACGATGCACGACCCCAAGGCCGACGTGGCGGAGATTCCGCTCGCTTACACGCACGACGTCCAGGATGCAGCCGCCGTTGCGACCATCCTCGTTGCCGAGGAAAAGTCCAAGGACGTGCCTCGCTTCAAGGCGACGTTCACGGAGGAAAACGGGGTTGTGAAGGTGGACATGGAATGGGGCTCGCACCACTGGTCGACGTCGTTTAAGGCTGCGTAGCTCGCGGCAACCAATCACAGAACTTCGCTCCGGAATGCGCTTGCATTTGTAGCGCTGCTTTTTAAGCGGCCCGAATTGCGGATCTTGCCGACGGCTACCACGCGCCGCTTAAAAAGCAGCGCTACAAATAACCGCCTTCGCGGACCTGTCTACAAACCATGAACGCGCTGCCCACCGTCCTGCTGAAACGAGGCGAAGCCGACCGCGTAGTCGCGGGTCATCCCTGGATTTATCACGGAGAAGTCTTGCGCCTGACTGAACCGGCGGCGGACGGCGACCTCATCCAAGTGATGGACCATCGCCAACGGTTTCTGGGGGCGGGATTCTACAACTCGAAGTCGAAGATCAACGTCCGGATGCTCTCGCCGGACCGCGTGCGGATCGACGCGGAATTTTTCGAGCGCCGGCTTCGGACCGCGCTGGCGGTGCGCGAGAAACATATGCCGGGCGCGACCTCCTTCCGGGTGGCGAATTCCGAGAGCGATTTTTTGAGCGGCCTGATCGTGGACAAATACGAAGATGTCCTGGTCGTGCAGATTTCTTCGCTAGGCATGGATCAGCGCAAGGAGCTGATCGTCGCCGCGCTGCAAAGGATTTTTTCGCCCCGCGGGATCGTGGAGCGCAGCGACATGGCCTCGCGAAAACTGGAAGGGTTACCGGAATCCAGCGGCGTGCTCGCGGGTGAACTCAGCGGCACGGTCCAGGTAAACCTCAACGGGTTGACATTTGAAGCGGACCTCGAAGGCGGACACAAGACCGGGCTGTATCTCGATCAGCAAGTGAACTATCGACGGGTCGCCGAATTGGCAATAGGCGCGCAAGTTCTGGACGCGTTCAGTTTCCTCGGCGGATTCGGCCTGCACGCCGCGCGCGCCGGAGCGGAGCATGTGCATCTGATCGACCAAAGCGCGGAGGCCATAGCTGCCGCCGGGCGAAATGCCGCGGCGAATGGCCTGTCGGAACGGTGCACGTTCGAGGCGGCGAATGTGTTCGATTGGCTCAAGGCGCAGACGCAATCGCGTCCGCTCTTTCCGAAGTTCGACCTAATCGTGCTGGATCCCCCGTCATTCACGCGCCATCGGGCTTCGGTTCCGGATGCGTTGCGCGGCTACAAGGAGATTCAGTTGCGCGCGCTCAAGCTGTTGCGGCCGGGCGGCGCACTGGCGACGTTTTGTTGCTCGCACCACGTGGATGCCGAGGTCTTCGAGGACACGGTGCTCTCCGCCGCTTTCGACGCCCGGCGCATTCTCCGCCGCGTGACGACGTATTCGCAATCGCAGGATCATCCGATCATCCCGACAATTCCGGAGACGGAATATCTCAAGGGATTTGCTTACGAGGTGGTGAATTGATCATGAGCCGGATCTCGCTCAGACTTTCAAAGGCAGCGCGGTTTCATACCGCACGCACTCGCCGGTTAAAAACCGGCGCTACCACGGCACTCCTCGTCTCTATTACCGCGTTCGCCGGGGCGGGCACCGAGAATGGCGAGTGGCGTCACTACGGCGGCGACTTGCGTAGCTCGAAGTATTCGCCGCTCGATCAGATCGACGCGGAGAATTTCGGCGACCTCGAACTGGCATGGCGCTGGACGTCGGTCGACGGCTTCCTCAGTAAAGACGTCGCCGGCGGCGTGTGGTGGGCGAAATCGGAGGCGATATTCGAGGCGCTCCAGGCCGAGGACGATGAGCGCTGGCGCGGTGGCAGCGAGCCGCGGCTTTCGAGCCTGAAAGTCACGCCGCTGATGATCGGCGGCGTGCTCTACGTGACGACACCGCTCTATCAGGCCGCCGCGATCGATGCCGCGACGGGCGAGACGCTTTGGGTCTACAACCCGAAGAGCTACGAATCCGGCACGCCCGCGATGAGCCTGATGTGGAACCAGCGGGGTCCGGCCTATTGGACCGACGGTGGCACGGACGCGCGCATAC
>JBGTJY010000667.1:0-5687 GCA_041744855.1 Candidatus Hydrogenedentales bacterium | reverse complement strand
ATATACGCAAACATCAAGAGCCCGCCGAAGCGGAGCGGAATCCACAGGCGGTTCCCCTCTTCTTTGTGACCGAAACGCTCTCCCGCATACGCGCGCTTGCGATACAGGATGACGTTGCCGAAATTGAACACGAACGCGATGATAAACAGCGATTGAAAGACGTCCATGACACGCTCCCTATCCGGTCAAGCCTAGCCGCGAAATGCGTAATACTGCCGCCGCGGCGTAGCGCAAAGAGGAAGGCCGGATGCAGCTTCCTCCACGCGTGGGCTTCCCGAAGTTAACTTATGTTAATATAATTAGTCTAGCGTTATTTATCAAGCCCCGGTTAACTTCTAACTAATTAGCCGATAAATTCGGAACTGACTACTGTCCCTCTACCCGATCAGACCCGACTCGATCCACGCTGCTATAATCCGGGCCGAATAGTTCACGTTTTCGATGGAGTGCCAACGTCATGGCCGTGGTCAGGCTCGGATCGCGAAACGAAGTCGTGATCCCCAAGAAATTGCGAGACGAATTGGGCGTAAGGCCTGGAGACATGATCGAGATCACCGTCCGCGCGGTCGATCACTTTCCCGAGACGGATGAACCAATTGGACCCGAGACCGAGGCGGGAATCCGCGCGGGACTCGATGACCTGGCAAATGGCAGAGTCAGCGATCCACTTCGCACCGACGACGAACTGCGCGCACACTTCGACCGGCTAAAGAAGCAGCGATAATCGTTAGTGTACGTAGTCAAGCTCACAACGCGATTCGAACGTGCGTTCGAACGTTTGCCCGACAAAATCCAGGAACAAGTCGAGAAGACGACCGCATTGCTCCGGAACGATCCCCATCACCCCTCGTTGCGCACACACAAGCGAAAAGGCGCCGAGGACGTCTGGCAAGCTCGTGTCACGCGCAGTTACCGCATCTACTTCCGCATGGAAGGGACGACTATCTCGTTGTTAGACGTCGGACCTCACGAAAAGTAGCCCCCGCGGCATCCACCTGTGATGTACGACGGTCTTGTCGAGCAAAACCAGATTCCGTGAAGGAGAATAATGAACGCAGCCCAATTGGCCCTAGACAGTCTAGACAAATTCGGCGACTTCGACGCGTTCCATTTCGAGGGACGCGCTTGGTCGAGTCTCGAGCATTCGGCGTACTCGAATCGTCTCGCCACAGTTCTGCGCGACTTGGGAATTCGGCCCGGCGATCCCGTGATGGTCGTAATGCCGAATTGCCCCGAGGTGCTCGCGTGCTTTCAGGCGATCTGGCGCATCGGGGCAGTGATTGCCCCTATCACGCCGCAACTCGGCGAACGCGAGCTTGCCTACGTGATGGAGCATTCCGAAGCCAAAGCGGTGATCACTTCCGGAGAACTCGCCGATAAGATTGCGGCCGCATCCCAACGCGCTTCGGGGAGCCGACTCTTGTTCGCCCTCGGCGCAACCGATCGCGCGGCCGATTTGTCAGGCGCGATTGAGACTGCATCGCCCTGGGAATCCCTCGTCGATTGCGCCGATGACGACCTGGCATTTCTCCTATACACCTCCGGCACGACGGGGCACCCAAAAGGAGTCATGTTGAGCCATCGCAACATCGTATCGAATCACACGGCGGTGGCGAAGTTCGAACGGTTGAAAGAGCGCGACGCGACGATACTCGTTCTTCCCCTGAGTCACTCCTTCGGCGTGTTGATCATGGACCTATGCTTCATCTTCGGCAATAAATCCTCCGTGCATCGACGCTTCGAACCCGAAGAAATCTGCCGCGCGATCGAGCAGTATCGAGTGAGCAACTTCTCCGTAGTGCCGACGATGTTGGTGCGCATGCTGGAATTTCCCGCGCGAAATCGCTTCGACCTGTCATCGCTAAAAATCGTGAATTCCGGCGGCGCGATACTGCCAAACGAAGTGCGCGTCGCATTCGAACGAGAATTCAACTGCCGCGTGCTCGACGGATACGGATTGTCCGAATGCGCGCCGACCGCGTGCTCGTACCACTCCTCGGAGACCATTCGGCCCGGCTCGGTTGGTCACGCGATTCCCGGCGTGACGGTGACCATTCGAGACGAAGAGGGCGCCATATTGCCGGCGGGCGAACGCGGCGAAATCTGCATCGCCGGGCCCAACGTAATGAAAGGCTACTTGAAGGACCCCGAGGCCAGCGCGAGGGCCTTGCAGAACGGATACCTCCACTCCGGCGATCTGGGATACGTGGACGCCGACGGCTACGTCTTCCTTACCGACCGCAAGAAAGACCTCATCATCAAAGGCGGAGAAAACATCTCTCCACGCGAAATCGAGGAAGCCCTCTACGAGCACCCCGCAGTCACCGAAGTCGTGATCGTAGGCGTTCCCGACGCCCGCTACGGCGAAAACATCGTCGCGGTAATCGCCTTGAAACCCGGGAAGTCGGCAACCGAAGCGGAGTTAATCGCGCACGCCGGGCAATACGTGACGAAGTTCAAGCTGCCAAAGCGCATCGTATTCAAAGACGCCCTGCCAAAAAACGCCAACGGAAAAATCGATCGGAAACTGCTGCGCGCGGAGGTCGCGAGCTCAGGCGCTGTGGACCTTAAAATCGGGGTGTGACACGTTTAGTTCGTGCCGAAAGAGCCGGCCGGGGGATCTTCGGTAAGAAGTGCGCGAAAACCGGCTTGCGCGAAATGTTTGTCCGAGCTGAGCGCATCCCGAAGTCCGATGCTTTGCATCGCCACGAACGACATGCAGTCAGTCAAGCTCCAGGCCTTGTCTTGCCGCTCGCAATACAACGCCCAACTTTTCTGCCACAAGTCCGTAGTGAGAGGAAGGACCTGAAAATTCTCACGTTCAGAAATCCGATCGACTAGGCGTACTGCGGCCATTCTCCACGTAGGCTTGGATAAAGCGTTGGCCGTTTCAAGGATTACGGCCTCGGTCGTAATTATTTTGCCGCTAACCAACGTCGACCATCCGCCCGCTCGGTCGTGCAAGCGATCCGATGTAATGATCGTGGCAATCCAGAACGATGTATCCGCGAACACGTCATTGAGCCAAGTCATTTTTCTTCGGAAGCCCGTAAAGGTAATGATCGTGCTCATGAGCGAGATCCGGCGGGGCGTCCGGCAGGTCGACTGCCAGGTCAGCCAAATCTGTGAAGGCATTCCGCCGATTGTCAGCGACCTCGATACGAATCCGCAATTGTTGGCCCTGCGCTAGGTCGACCGGTTCGTCAGGAACAATGACTTTGCCATCAAAGTGGGCTGCAATGGTTCGATTCATGAGGTCTCCTTTCTAACCGAAACGGCGGCTAGCTTATTCGCCATTCTACTCATGGCGACCAATCGAGGCTAGGATCGGCTAAACGCGCGGACGATAGGTGTTTGGACGGTGCTATACTCCGCCGAACCCATGCTACCGTTTCGGTCTCACATTCCTTTCATGCCGAGCTGCGCCTTCGCGAGCGCCCTCGCCGCTATAACGCTTGCAGTCGGTTGCGATCTCGGCGACTCCCAAACACTGCGCGTCACGGGCCAAATTGAAGGCAATCCCATCCGCGCAGGATCGCGCGTGGGCGGGCGCGTCATTGAGGTTCTCGTCCGCGAAGGCGATCGCGTCGAACAGGGCGCGGTGCTCGTGAGGCTCGAGGCGGACGAGGCACAGGCGCGGGTCGATGCGGCGAACGCACGCCTCGAGCAAGCCAAAGCGACGCTCCAGAAGTTGGAGGCCGGGCCGCGCCCAGAAGAAATCCGCCAGGCCCAATCGCAAGTGGATAAGGCGGAGCAACGCCTCGACATCGCGGTGGAGGGCGCACGCTCGCAAGAGATCGAAACCGCCCGCGCCAACGTGCAGACCGCAAAAGCGGCGCTCGACGACGCAGAACTAGGTTTTCAGCGCATGGAGAGTCTGCTCCAAGAGGGCGGCGTCGCCCAGAAGCAGAGGGATGACGCCAGGTTTGCGCTGGATGCCGCCAACGGCCGCTACAGTGCAGCCGTCGAGCAGCTCGACTTATTGATCGAGGGAACGCGCGACCAGGAGATCGCAGCGGCCAAGGCGGATCTCGAAGGCGCGCAAGCGGTACTCGATGAACTGGTAAACGGAACGCGGCCGGAGGACATCGCCGCCGCGAAGGCCGCCGTCAAGATGGCGCAAGCGGACGTCGCGCTGGCACAAGTGACGCTGCGCGAACTGACCGTGACCGCACCCGTGGCGGGCGTGGTCGAGTCCATCGATGCGCAGGCCGGCGACCTCGTGCAACCCGGCCCAATGGTCGAGCTGGTTGACCCGGACGACCTCGAGGCATCGGTATACGTCAGCGCCGCTCTGCTGGGCGCGTTGCACATCGGGCAGAAAATTTCCGTCACGACGGATTCCCACGGGACCGAACGATTCCCCGCGGAGATCATTCAACTGGCGGCAAGCGGCGAGTACACCCCGCGCAACTTGCAGACCCAGGAAGAGCGCGTCCAGCAGGTCTTCGGCGTGCGTCTGCAGCTCGACTCAAACGGCGGCAAGCTGCGCCCCGGCATGACCATTACCGCCGACATCCCCCGTCGCGAAACCGGGTCATGACGCATGGACGTCGTTATCCGTACCGACGGTCTTTCGCGCAAATTCGGCAAAGTAACTGCCGTCGACCACGTCAGTCTCTCGATCGAGCGCGGGTCGATATTCGGATTCCTGGGACCCAACGGTTCAGGCAAGACCACGCTCATTCGAATGCTGTGCGGCCTGTTGGAGCCGTCCAGTGGTTCGGCCACGGTATTGGGCTTCGATGCAGCGCGGGAAAGCGAACGCATCAAACAGAACATCGGCTACATGTCGCAGATGTTCAGCCTCTATACGGACCTGACCGTAATCGAAAATCTCCGCTTCTATTCGCGCATTTACGGCGTGCCGAGGAAGGAACGCGACGCGCGCATCGACGAGGTGATCTCGATCGTCGGCATCGGCGACTATCGAAAACGCCGCGCCGGACATCTCTCCGGCGGCTGGAAACAGCGGCTCGCCCTGGCCTGCGCGCTCGTGCACAAACCCACCCTGATGTTTCTCGATGAACCCACCGCAGGCATCGATCCAGTTGCGCGGCGCGATCTCTGGAATCTTCTCTTCGACCTCAGCGATCGCGGCGTCACGTTCTTCGTCACCACGCACTACATGGACGAGGCCGAGCGTTGCTCGCACGTCGGCTACATCCATCAAGGCAAACTCGTCGTGTCCGGCACTCCGCAAGAATTGAAGGCCCTGCCGGATGTCTCGCCGGCGGGCACGGAACGGCTCGACGTGCGCGCGCCCAATCTCCCCAGCGCAATGGCTTACTTGAACAAACAGGACTACGTTCTCGACGCGACGATTTTCGCCGATTCTCTGCATGTGCTGGTGAAGAAGGATTCAACCGCGCGCCTGCTCGCGGACCTGGAAAGTCAGAATTATCCGAACCCCTCCGCGTCTCCGATTCCACCCACGCTGGAAGATGTATTCGTCACGTTGACCCGCGCGCGAAAGGCCGCCTGACATGTTCCGCGGCATGGGCAGCGTCTTTTACAAGGAATCGATTCACATCATCCGAGACCCGCGCACGCTGTTTTTGATGTTGGTAGTCCCGGCAATTCAACTCACGATTTTCGGCTACGCAATCGAGCTGGACGTAAAACACATTCCGACGGCGGTCTACAACCTGGACGGCCGCACCGAGAGTCATCGGCTTCTCGATCAA
>JBGTJY010000666.1:0-5445 GCA_041744855.1 Candidatus Hydrogenedentales bacterium | reverse complement strand
AGCGTGAGCGAGTTCTTAAAAGAACGTCGTACTTCCGAGAATGCTCCGTGTTTGCATTATCTCGTGGAAAAATACACCGCCGACGTAGTCACAGATCCCGAAGAGGAACTGCAAGACGCGTTCACGGCACTCCTCGCAGCGATCAAGGACCCGTCACCCCCGGCGCTCCCAACCAAGGCTGAGACGGTGGGCGATTGGTTGGCGGAGGTCCCAGAGGAGTCTTTATCGAAGAGCGAATCGGTTGACGCTCAGCCGCAAGAGACGCCAGCGACTCAGGCAGTAGATCAACAAAACCATAGCGAGAGTCCGGGCGATCTGACTGCCCAGGACGTGCCTTCGAACGAGAACGCCCCACCTCAAGTCGACGAGTTAACACCGCCACCGTGGGCGAACGAACTCGAAGCAAACATTCTAGACGCCGTTCGCGAATTGGAACCGACCGAGCCGCAGACGGTTTCGACTCCACTCCCAGCGCAGGTCGAAAAAACCATCGGGAAACTTGTATTCACTGGATTTCTTCTAAACGCTTTGGTACTCGTTTGCTGCGTCCTATACTTGCGAAGAAGGCAAAAAAGGGAATACGCCGCAATTCTCGACAAGATTGACTCGACAGCAACGGCGCTACAGAAGACAGCAGACAAGACACAAGCGAATGAAAAATTAAACATGAAGAGTTTGAAAAGCGACCTCGCTGAACTCAAAGGCCTGACCGACAAGCAGCACTCCGAACTCACCGGACGCTATCAGGAAATCGTAGTGGCGCTTAGAAGTGCTGTCGGACAACTTTCCGAAACGAATTCGAAACATCTAATGCTCAATCAAGAGCTAAACAATCTAAAATCGGATGTCGTGGATGACATTCGCCGGCACGATAAGACGCTCGAATCGCAACGCGGCGACATCGATCTGATGAGTAATGAACTCAAGAGTTTGCGTACGGAGAGCGAGAAGGCTGCCATCGATTCGACACTTGCGGAGGCGCTCGACAAGATTCAAGCGCTCGGACTGCGAACTTCGGACAGCATGAGACTCCGAGGGGGTTATTACGCCGTGCAGCGAATTCTCCGTGAATTCACGAATGCAGTGGCACAAAGATCCGCGGAAGAGATTCATGACTGCATCCGAGAGTTGAGAACCCAGGTGGAACACAGTGACGCCCGCGTGCTGATGCAGATTGGCGAGCTGCTCTACAACGAACGCCACGTTCAAGAACTCCGCAATCAAAATGACGGAACTTCAACGCAAGAAAGTCTTCAAAAGCTTCACCGGGCAACGCGCGCCCTAAATGGTATTGCAAGACCGCCCGACTTTTCCGCGTGGGAATCGATTGAGCGCGCCGTCATGAGCTTGTACGATGCCTGTTGGCGGCACGGCGCGCTTGGCGACGAAAAACGAATGGACATCTTGGTCGAGGCGCTTAGGTACATGGACCTCAAACCGATTCAGGTGCGGGCGGGTGATCTGTTTGACGAAAGTATCCACCGGCCGACGCAACGAGCCGCTGACTGGTCGTCCGATACGAACGCAGTACTGAGAGTAGTCCGATCGGGCTTTAAACGCGCAAACTCGAACGAAATAGTCCAAAAGGCGGACGTCGTTCGCAACGACATCTGAGTGAGGGACGATCATCTTGGCTACCAGCATGAAAGTCACTAGACGCGGTGTGGACGCGGCGGCAAGAGGCGACGCCGCTTGGGAACGGCGGCAATATGACCTCGCGTACTACCAATACGGGATTGCGCTACGCGCATCGGACGAACTTGAAGACAACGACGCGGACCGCGCAACGGATCGCAGGCATAGGATAAGCGCCGCGAAGATATTCGTCGAAAGCGGGATGGACGCCTTGAACTATCGCCGAGACTTAGACTCGGCCATCCGTCACCGGGACGCCGCGCGACAAATGGGTGTTTCCTTTCACGCGTACGACGAGCTCGATAAGCAGGTTAACGAGTGGATTCAGCGCACGCGCAAACTGCGCGAAACGCTGGAGCCTTCTCTATGGAAGACTCGCGGAGAGCAAGAAAGCCTAGGAAGGGCCGTGGAGTGGGCCAGATTTATCGAAGACCGTCTTGCGCGGCACACGGCTGCCGCGCAAACGAAGTCGTTTTGCATTGCCTGGCTCGAAGTTGCGGAATGCTTGGATGCGTTGCATCGCACGCTCCCCAAATCCCGTATCGCGGGTGCTTCGTTTTCCCTCGATCGAAAGCAATTTCACCCGGTCTACGAAGCGTTGCGGCTGACGCAATCGAGTTCTCTATCGCCGCAAGCTGGTCAGTCGCCAGAAAGGATCGAAGCTGAGCTAGCAAAAGCCTCGGAACCGACGCTCGTACAAATGCTGCGCTTGAGAAGCGCCGCATGGGCCGCGGTGAGTCGCCTTGAGACAGTGATCGAGAGCGCCAGCGGAAGTTTTCCCGAGAACCCGGGAAATACGAACGAGCTATTCGCCGCGGTACGCGCCGCTGTGGACCGATTGGAAGCGTGGGTGACCTTTCACATCGCGGTCAACGTAATGCGGGGACTGCGCGCAACACAAACGAAATGGGCCCGCGCATTGCTCGACGGCGGCGGCCACCGGAAAGGAATACGGAATCTTTTCGGCGAATTCGCATGGACTACGCCTAAGCTCGCCGAGCAAGACGCGGCAAACGTGCACGCGACGCTGCGCGGGCTCGACGAGCTGACGTTAACGGACGATGCGCCCATCGAATTTCAGAAGGGTATTAAGAAAGCCGGGGCGGATACGGCGCCGAATACCGACTTTTTCGAAACGCTCGATGATGCGATCGCGATCGTCGAGAATCGGCTGAACGTTCATCTCGAACGAGCCAGGCAACGCGCGTTCGTCGAACGAGAGTGGCGCGATACTTACACCACCTACTCCAAACTTCTGGAGTTTTTTAAGTGGAAGCCAAAAGAAGTTCACGCGGAAATCGAACGAGACGCGAATCGAGTTGAAGAATTCCTGCAATCCGTTCGCACACGCATCGACGCACATGACGAGGCGCTCGCCGATATCGAGCGAAAGCTGAGCCGAAAGTCGTGGTCATCGTATGACGCGCTGATCGCTCGCGTCGAACGAGACGAACACTTCGATCAGGGATTGTTCAGCGCGCAAGAGCGGCACGGTTTAATACGTGAGGCAAAGCGCTTGCGCGCACGTCGGAATTTCGGACTCTTCGTCTTTGCTGTTGCGGTTGTTACTGTTCTATATCTTTTTCTGAAATAAACACGTGTTTCTGATACGAACACTGCCCCCCCGACTCGCTAACACCGCTCCGTCACGCACCATCAACGTGACAATTCCCGCTGTTTCCGTTACCATCCCGCCCGCATTAGTCGCGCCCTTGTAGTGCAGGCTTCCAGCCTGCATAGAACCCACAAGCGTGAAATATTAAAGTCCCGCTTAGAATGGGGATCGGGGTATGTAACGTGAGCGCGTCCGCACCGTCCGAAAAATTCACGTCGCGCGTCGGCATGATGCTCGCCATGCTCGGTATGGCCGTCGGCACCGGCAACATCTGGCGTTTTCCCCGCGTCGCCTCGCAAAACGGCGGCGGCGAATTTCTCGTCGCATGGATCGCGTGCCTATTCCTTTGGTCAATCCCGCTCATCCTGGTCGAATTCGGCATGGGCCGCAAAACGCGCAGCGGCCCGATTCGCGCATTCATGTTGATGATGGGACCTCGTTTCGCGTGGATGGGCGCGTTCGTCGCATTCGCCGCAGTCGCGATTATGTTCTACTACTCCGTGGTCGCCGGCTGGACGATGAGTTACGCGGCGGCGTCGCTGACGGGCACGTTTCCCGAAGTCCGCGTCGGCGGATTTTGGGACGCGTATATCAACTCGTACTGGCCCATCGTCTCCCATGCAGCTGCGCTCGCGCTCGCCGTGTTTGTCGTGGCACGTGGCGTACGCGCTATCGAGCGCGTCACGACCATCCTGATGCCCATGCTGCTGCTGTTGGTGATTGTCCTCACGATTCGCGCGGTCACCTTACCCGGGGCTGAAGACGGACTCGCGTATCTATTCGGCGTCGATTGGTCCGCCTTGGGCCGAGCAGAGATTTGGGTCCAGGCGCTCACGCAAAACGCGTGGGACACCGGCGCCGGCTGGGGCCTCATCTTGTGTTACGCCGCGTATCTGCGCGAGCGCGAGGACACCACGCTGAACGCTTTCCTGCTCCCGACGCTGAACAACTCCGTCTCGCTCATGGCCGGCATGATGGTCATCTGCACGGTCTTCTCGGTCGTCCCCACGCTCGCGGCTTCGCTCGCGCAGAATCCCGATGCGCTCGCTGCCTATCCCGCGCTCGCCGACGCGATTGCCGCTGGCGGGACCTTATCACCGGACCTGGTGCAATCGACCATCTTCCAAGCCAACGAAGGCCTCACCTTCGTTTGGATTCCGCAGCTCTTCGCCACGCTACCGATTGGGCGCGTGCTCATGGTGTTCTTCTTCGCGGCCCTATGCTTCGCGGCATTCACCAGTCTCATCGCCATGGTCGAGCTCGGCACACGCGTCCTGGTCGACATGCAGGTCCCGCGCCGTCGTGCAGTGCGCATCGTGGGTCTCACGGGATTCGTTCTCGGGCTGCCGTCGGCCATCTGGATGCCCGTATTCAGAAACCAAGATTGGGTGTGGAGCATCGCGCTCATGCTCGCCGGACTCTTCTTCGCCATCGCCGTCGCGGTCAACGGCGTCAAAAAATTCCGCGAAGAACAACTTAACCACGAAGATTCCGACATTCACCTCGGACGCTGGTGGGATTTCGTCATCGGCATCATTGTGCCGCTCGAAGCGGTCATCCTCATGCTCTGGTGGCTCTGGCAAGCCCGCGGCTGGGACCCCGACGGTTGGTGGAAGCCATTCGAGCCGGAGACGGTAGGAACGGTCTTGCTACAGTTCGGAATCGTGCTCGCAGTCCTCATCGCCGCGAACAAATGGCTCGCTAAGAAGAACAATTCGCCACGGATGAACACCGATTAACACGGATACGACAATCCGTGATCATCGACGTCTATCCGTGTTCATCGGTGGTGAGTGTGATTGATCTGGAAGGTTGGCGCTTCCCTCGGCGCACACACCAATAGCCGGAAAAGATGAGCACGATGACCATCGTCGCTTGCAGGCCGTGAAAATCGGGGAACGAGTAGTAAAACGATACAGCCGCGTTTCCAACGTCTGAGAAGAGATCCTCAAAAGTCTCAATCCAAAAGCCATCGAGAAAGTCATCGACATCGAAAATCGGGCTATTGACACTCCACCAACCAACGAAAGTCCGAAGGTCGACTGTTTTTTTGACGTCCACAGTGCTAACGGCAAACGTCGCCTCATTTACTGATATCCGATCTTCGAATTCACTCAATTCCGATGTGATCGATTCCCATGGAGAATATCCGTGAACCCTTTCGGATATGTTACGGTAGTACCACGTGCCCTTCG
>JBGTJY010000665.1:0-2517 GCA_041744855.1 Candidatus Hydrogenedentales bacterium | reverse complement strand
TGCTGGTGAATCCGAAGCGGGAAAACCGAACACCGGGTAATCGCTTCGGAGGATCATGGTGGACTTGCAGCTTGAATCCGCCCGCTCAAACCGGAATCGCGCCTGTGTCCCGAGCGAGACGGGTCAAAGCAGGGCGAGGAGCGATGCTAAGAAACCCTCGCCAAAGACGGCGCGGAGGATGTCCGCCACGCCGGGATCGAGTCCCCGGGCGGTAGCGCGCAGCGAGTTGCAAGCAAACGTGGTCGCGTCGCTCTGAACCGTCAAAAACGGCGGCTCAATCTCGTGCAGAAAGAGCGGCCAGAGCACGCACGCCTTGGGCTTCACGCGCGAGGGCGGTAGGCCCAAATCGAGCGCCGCGCTGTGCAGGCTGCATCGGATTCCCCGATCGGCGCCCCGATACGCGAATACGCACAGGCCGTCCTCGTCGGTGTTGAGACAATGACCGTTCTCGGTTTCATCGAAGGGGTCGATCTCGTCGAGCGTAGTATCGAGGTACCGCAGCGCGTTGGGAATGGCCCCGACGGCGCGTTCCATCTCGCCGCGATCGACAAGTACTTCGTACGAATTGCAACACGCGCGTGCATGAACGCAACGAGATGGATCGCAACGGTGTTGCAGCGCGCGCAACGCGTGAATATCGACGCGTATGCCCTCGATAATCGGATACTCGATAGGATTCGGACTATCCTGCATTACCCGCCCGCCACAAGTCCTCGTTCCCACCCCGGCACCTCATTCCCACCCCGGCGCCCTCGTTCCCACCCCCGCGCCCTCGTTCCCACCCTCAACGCCTCGTTCCCAAATTTCCATTTGAGAACGCACTTGCTCCCGAAGCTCCGCTTCGAGTCACGCCAACTTGAACACCCGTTCAGCGTTCCCAAATAGAAACAACCGCGTAGTCTCCTCATCGAGTCGAAGCGATTCCAAATCCGCAACGGCGTCGACCGGCAGGATCATCGGATAGTTCGTACCAAACAGCACCTTACGCTTCCCGTGCGACCGCATGTAATCCACCAGCGGTGCCGGGTAACGCTTGGACTTGTACGCCGACGTATCGATGTACACATTCGGATACTTGGTCGCGAGCGAGATCATCTCGTCGAGCCAAGGATATCCGATATGCCCAGCGACGATGCTAAGTTCCGGAAATTCGAGCGCGACCTCGTCGAGGTACGGAATCGGCCGTCCCGGTTCGGAGGGACAGAGCGGTCCGGTGTGGCCCACTTGCGTGCAGAAGGGCACTCCGAGTTCGCAGCATTCGGCGTACAACGGATAGTAACGGCGGTCGTTCGGCGGCAGATTCCAAAGCCAGGGCACGATACGCAGGCCCACAAACCTGAGTTGTTTGACGCAGCGGCGGAGTTCTCGCACTGCATCCATCGGACGATACAAGTTCGCGCTCGCGAGGCCGCGAAACCGAGCAGGGTGTTGGCGGACGCATTGCGCAACCTCGTCGTTCGAAATCAGCGCGCCCTGCGGCCCGTGCCACGCGGCGATAAGGCCGATCGAAACATTTCCCGCGTCCATCGCCGCAACCGTGAAATCCAACGGGATATCCGTCGGCTCGAGCTGGCCGGTCCAGCGGCGGAGACTATCGAGAAAAGGCTGCGCGAGGAATCGTTGCGTCGGATGTTGCATCCAAACATCGACGATCGGATGCGCCGCGGATTCGCTCACGGCGAAGCGTTCTCGGCCTTCACCCGCGTGAAGATCCCGAGACCTTCGACGTCCAGCGTCGCGACCTTGCCGTCAGCGTCGAGCGTGAACGTCACGTAACCGTCGCCGACGAAGCGGTCGCGCCACACGCAGCGGAACGTGTCGTAATGCCAGTGGTGCAAATTGCCGGTGAACGATGGACCCTGGTCCAATTCGAGCCCGCGATCGGTATCGCGAATCTCAATCTGACCGTAGACAGCGTGCTCGTATACGCCGATGTAGCCCGAAAGCGGTTTCGACGGCTCGGTATCTCGCACGCGACTCTCGGCGCGCTTGTTCTGCGCGCTTGCGCGTTGCTCGATGAGCACGTCGATCATGTCGAGGTAGGCCTGGCTCCAATCGCGATCGCGTTCGCCGATCATGCGGTCGATCACGTCGTACGCGAGCGCTTCCGACAACAGTGACGCGTTGCGATTGGTCAGTACGACGACGCCGAGTTTTTCCTCCGGCATGATCGCCACGTGCGAGGTCATGCCGTCGATCCCGCCGCCGTGCGAACTCAGGTGGCGCCCGCGATAGTCGCTCAGCCCCCAACCGAGTCCGTACAGCGAGAAGTTGACGAGGTCGGCAGTCACATCGACGCGCGGTCCCGTCTCGCGAAAGACCGCGTGCGGCTTGTGCATCTCACGCATGGACTCCTCACTGATCAGCCGTTTGCCGTCCAACTCGCCCTCCGCCAATTGCAACTTGAGCCAGGCGCACATTTCCGCGACGCTGGAATTGATCGATCCGGCGGGCGCGATGTTGTCAAGATTGCGATAGGGGATCGCCGAAATCTTGCCGCGAATTTCTTCATGCGGC
>JBGTJY010000664.1:0-2102 GCA_041744855.1 Candidatus Hydrogenedentales bacterium | reverse complement strand
GTGCGCGATCGCGACGGGCGGATTTACGTGCTCGAAGACAACATGCGTTGTCCGTCCGGCGTGTCGTACATGCTCGAGAACCGCGAAATTCTGAAGCGCACGTTCCCGTATGTCTTCAACGCGTTGAACATCCGCCCGGTGGACGACTACCCCGCGCGCCTGCTCGATACGCTCGTCTCCGTCGCGCCGAACGGCATCAGCGATCCGGTCGTCGGCGTGCTGACGCCCGGCATTTTCAACTCGGCCTACTTCGAACACTCCTTCCTCGCGAAACAAATGGGCATCGAGCTCGTTGAGGGCGACGACCTCGTCGTGCGCGACGGACGGGTCTACATGCGCTCGACGCGCGGGTTCGAACGCATCGACGTGCTCTATCGCCGCATCGACGACGACTTTCTCGATCCCCAGTGTTTCCGCGCCGATTCGATGCTCGGCGTGCCGGGGCTCATGGACGCCTATCGCCGCGGCCGCGTGAGCCTCGCGAATGCGCCGGGCACGGGCATCGCCGACGACAAAGCCGTTTACGCGTACGTGCCGAAGATCATCAAGTATTACCTCGATCAAGATGCTATTCTGGACAACGTGCCGACCTACATCTGTCACGATGACAAAGACCGCGCGTACGTCCTCGCGAATATCGAGAATCTCGTGGTGAAGGCCGTGGACGAATCCGGCGGCTACGGCATGCTCATTGGGCCCTACGCGACCCACGCCGAGCGCGAGTCCTTCGCCGTGAACATCCGCAAGCATCCACGCAAATTCATCGCGCAGCCGGTCTTGTCGCTTTCGCGCGTGCCGACGATTGTCGACGATCATTTCGAAGGACGCCACGTCGATCTGCGGCCCTATATTCTCTACGGCGAATCGATCTACGTCGTGCCCGGCGGGCTCACGCGCGTTGCGTTGCGAAAAGGATCGCTCGTCGTCAATTCATCGCAGGGCGGCGGCAGCAAAGATACGTGGGTTCTGCGGTAGGCCAAGGTACCCGTTGAGAAAATCATGCTGAGCCGAGTCGCATTAACCGCCTACTGGATGAGCCGCTACATGGAGCGCGCGGAAAACGTCGCGCGTTTCATCGACGTGAATCTCCACCTCATGCTCGACATGCCGATCGACGAATCCGCGCAGTGGATGCCTCTGGTGACGGTCACGGGCGATCACCCTATATTCGAGGAACGCTACCGCGAACCCTCGCGCGAAAACGTCATCGAATTCCTCACCTTCGACCCGGAATATCCCAATTCCATTTTCTCGTGTCTGCGTCAGGCCCGCGAGAACGCGCGCACGATCCGGCCCGGCATCTCCTCGGAATTGTGGGAACAGGCCAACGAGATGTACTTGGCCATATCGTCTCGCACCGCGCGGCGCAGGGCGCTCGAGCACCCGCACGCGTTCTACAAATCCATCAAGGCCGGCGCCACACTGTTCAAGGGCATCAGCGATGCCAGCATGACACACGGCGAGGAATGGCAATTCCTCCGGCTCGGGCGCATGCTCGAGCGCGCCGACAAAACATCGCGCATCCTCGATGTGAAATATTTCATTCTGCTGCCGAGCAAGGACTATGTCGGCTCCCCCTACGACGCGATCCATTGGGCCGCCGTCTTGAAATCCGCCAGCGCGCTCGAGATGTACCGCATGGAACGCCAGCGTGTTGACCCCAACAGCGTCGCCGAGTTTCTCTTGCTCGCGCGCGATTTCCCGCGGAGCGTCCGCTTCTGCATCGCGACGGCCGAGGAATGTCTCCGCGCGATCACGGGCACGCCCGGCGGCATGTATAACAATCAGGCCGAACGACTCCTGGGCCGCCTCAGCGCCGATCTCGATTTCGCGCACATCGACGACATCATCCGCACCGGCCTGCACGAATACGTCGACGATTTTCAATCGCGCCTCAACGCCGTCGGCAACGCTATCTTCGACACCTTCTTCGCGACGCGGACGACGCCCGCCTCCCTCTCGGAAAGTTACGCGCACGCGCAGATGCAGGCGTAATTGAAAATCCACGTCACCATGCGAATGCGTTGCGGCGCTACCAATTGCGATGCCGCGCCTGTAAAATCGTATTCATGAGCGTTTGCATCGCCATCAAAGTCGAAGAC
>JBGTJY010000663.1:0-1614 GCA_041744855.1 Candidatus Hydrogenedentales bacterium | reverse complement strand
GCAGAATCCGCTGCTCGGCGAACGTGGCGCGACCCGCATCTTCGGCCTGCAGAAGGGAGCTTCGCTCGAAGAAATCGAGATGCTGGAAGCGGCGTTGACGCGTCTCGCCGATGTGGTGGTTTCCGATTTTGGCAATGATGGCCGCGATGTGCCGGGCTCAGGGGCGGCGGGCGGGTTGGGCTACGGTTTGGCGACTTTCGCCGGAGCGAAGTTGCGGCCGGGCTTCGAAGTTGTGGCAGAATTCATTGGCCTAGAAAAAGAGGTGGCCGCGTCCGATTTTGTGATCACCGGCGAGGGGCGCTTGGACCTGCAAACGCTCGAAGGCAAAGCGCCGGCTGGCGTCGCCAGGCTAGCGCGGAAATTTGGCAGGAAGTGCTATGCGATTGTGGGGCAGTGCGAGGATGCGCCGGAGTTGCGGCAGATTTTTTGTGGCATCACGATCCTCGGGGCGGGCGCGGAGGGGGATGAAGTGGCCACTGCGCGCCTTCTGCGCGAACATGCGCGCACACTCGCGCGGGAGCTGCGTTAGGCGATCCGCGCGTGCGGTGTACCGGCGTAGTGCTCGCGAAAGTATTTCGCGTTTTCCACATACTTGAGTGCCCAACGTTTGTTGGCGCCTTGTTCTTCCAGCGACAGTTGCCGGACGACCTTGCCGGGTGACCCGAGCACGAGCGAGCCGGGCGGGATTTTTGTGCCGACGGTGACGAGCGCGTTCGCGCCGATGAGGGAACGCGCCCCGATTTCCGCGCCATCGAGAACGATCGCGCCCATCCCGACGAGCACTTCGTCGTCGATCGTGCAGGCATGCACGATCGCGCTGTGGCCGATCGTGACCAACTCGCCGACGAGCGCCGGGTAGTCGTCGGACAGATGCACGACGGCGTTGTGCTGAATATTGGAACGCGCTCCGATGATGATGCGGTTGATGTCGCCGCGCAGAACGGCGCCGTACCAAACGCTCGCTTCTTCGTTGAGGACCACGTCACCCATGATGGTGGCGTTTGGGACGACGAATGCACTCGGATGCAAACGTGGCCCGAGTCGCAGACGCTCGGCGCGGCCGGCGTGTCCGGTGGGGAGGGGATCGGGCGGGACTGTCACGTTCCTGGCAGCTTCCGGTTGGCACCGCCGAAAGTGCAAGCTGGAAGCTTGCGTTACCTGACCGTAGGTAAAATGACATTTTTGCAAGAAATGTCTTGCCGGCCCCGTGATTCTCGGATTCTCTCGCCCCCATGTCTTTTCGCTTCAAGCCACTTTTCATCGTCGCGTTGGCCGCAGCCGCGCCTCGGCTCGCCGTGGCGCAAGTTTCCGCGGCGCAAACTGCGGAAGTGGACAGTCTGTTAAACGAAGATTCCTACGACGAGATTCGCGACGAAGGCATCGTGCCGGCCTACAAGCGCAACTACTACGGCGGCGTTTCGTTCAAATTCTGAACTTCACGCATGCCAGCCCGCCCACGATGGACGACCGTCCTTTCCCAAACGCTTTTTGCCGCCGGGTTCTGCCTTTGTAGCCAACTCGGAGCCGCGCAGGAGATCGACCCGGAACGGCGGGCGACGCGGGACGCGAACGGGAATGTGATCGAGAGCAACGCGCCTTCCACGAGCGCCGATG
>JBGTJY010000662.1:0-1880 GCA_041744855.1 Candidatus Hydrogenedentales bacterium | reverse complement strand
GAGATATGCGCCCATCTCGGCGGCGTGCGCCATGAGGCCGTTCTCGAGCAGGTCAATGGTCGCGTGTGCCGCCGCGCAGCCGACGGGATTTCCGCCGAACGTGGAGGCGTGCGCGCCGGGTCCCCACGACATGACCTTGGCCCGCGTGACCAACGCGCCCAGCGGCATGCCCGACGCGATGCCCTTCGCGAGCGCAATCATGTCGGGTTCGACGCCGAAATGTTGCACGCCGAACATTTTACCCGTGCGGCCCATGCCGCTTTGCACTTCGTCGCAGACGAGCAGAATGCCGAACGCATCGCAGATGCGGCGCAGCCCCTGCAAGAACGACAACGGCGGCACGATGTAGCCGCCTTCGCCTTGAATCGGCTCGACGAAAATCGCCGCGACTTCCTCCGGCGATACTTTGCGTTTCAGGACAATTCGTTCGAGTTCGTCGAGATCGTTGCCGCAGCAATCTTGTCCCGCGGCGAGACCCGCGCGATCCTTACAGCGGTAACAGCGGGGATACGGCACGTGCGTCACTTCGGGGATGAGCGGCGAGAACGCGCGCCGCTGCAGCGATTTGCTCGCAGTCAACGAAAGCGCGCCGAGCGTGCGCCCGTGGAACGCGCCGTAGAATGCGATGACGTGCTTGCGTCCGGTGTGATGCCGCGCGAGTTTGAACGCGCCCTCGATGCTCTCTGCGCCGGAATTCGTGAACAGCACGCGATTGGGGCCGGCCATCGGCGCGATGTTCGCCAGCCGCTCCGCCAGCCGCGCTTCGGGTTCGTAGAAGAAATCCGTGCCGGACATGTGCAGGAATTTCGCGGCTTGATCCTGAATCGCCTTTACGACGTATGGATGCGAATGGCCCGTCGCGCATACGGCAATCCCGGCCGTGAAATCGAGAAACTTGTTGCCGTCCGGATCTTCGACGACGAGGCCACGCCCACGCGCAATCACCAGCGGATAGTCGCGCGTGTAGGACGGACTTGTGTATTGCTGATCCTTCGCAACAATCGCCGCCGCCTTGGGACCAGGCAAAGCAGTAACCAAAGCGGGCGCGTATTCTTGTTCCGGAATCAATGTAAAATCTGTAGCGACATCATTCATTTTCAAAAAAAATCTCTGCGTTCCTCGGCGTTCTCAGCGAACTCCGCGTTTAATCTTTCTCGCTATCGATCTGCGCGCGCTGCAATTTCCCGCTGTAGTCCACGTACACCGTCTTCCAATCGGTGAAAATATCCAGCCCCGTCCGTCCTGCTTCGCGATGTCCGTTACCCGTATGCTTCACGCCGCCGAACGGCAATTGCACCTCCGCGCCGATGGTTGGCCCGTTGATGTACACGATGCCCGCCTCGATCTCGCGGGCGGCCCGCATCGCCGCGTTCACGTCGCGCGTGTAGATGGACGCGGAGAGCCCGTAGTCCGTGGCGTTGATGAGTTCGAGCGCCTGGTCGAGGCCCGAGCACTTCGTCACCGCAAGCACCGGGCCGAAGATTTCTTCTTGAAAGATGCGCATGCTGCTCGTGACGCCGGTGAACACGGTCGGCTTGATGAACCAGCCGTTCGCGCGATCGCCTGTGCGTCCGTCGCCGCCGATGTGCATCGCCGCGGCCTCGTCCTTTCCGATGGCGATATAACGATTGACTCGCTCGTATTGCTGCTCGTTGATGAGCGGGCACACTTGCGTCTGCGGATCCGTGCCGGGACCGAGCCGGAGTTTTTCCGCGGCTGTGCATAGCCGCTGCACGAACGCGTCGTGTATCTTCTCGTCGAGGATGAGGCGGCTCGTTGCCGTGCAACGTTGCCCCGCGGTCCCAAACGCGCCCCACAACGCGCCTTCAAGTGCGAGGTCGAGGTCCGCGTCCGTGAGTACGATTTGGCCGTTCTTGCCG
>JBGTJY010000661.1:0-3786 GCA_041744855.1 Candidatus Hydrogenedentales bacterium | reverse complement strand
CCGAAAACCAGCAGCGCCAGATAGAGCGCCGCGCCGACGAGTCCCGCGTTAACCGCTATTTCGATCGGGTCGCAGTGGGCGTTCTGATTCTGCATTCCCACTTCGGCGAATCGGTGTTGCTCAGTTTCGGTCCAGTAGTTTGGATTTTCGATTGCATAGCCGCCGGGTCCGCGGCCAAGCAACGGCTTCTCGCGGATCATTTCGGTTGCGCCGGCGAGCGTTTGCACGCGGATGGATACGGTCGAATCGTACGGGACGGGCGACGCGAATCGATGCCACGAATACGCGATTCCCAAAGCGGTTGACGTGATGAGAACGGCAGCCGTGATCAACAAGGTGGCGGCGCGGGCTGCTTGCGGGCGCTTGGTTGCCGCGCGGTGAAATAACAACGCGATCGCGATGAGTAGTACCGCGCATCCCGCGGCCAACAGCGAGCCTCGCGTGCGGGTGAGCGCGAAGTGGAGCGCGAACACGGCGACGGGAATCCACGCGACAGGAAACCACGCGAACCGGCGGCGCGTTCGGATGGCCCACGCGGCGCTCATCAGGCCGATGAGCAGGAGCGCGTGCGACGCGTAGTTCGGATTGCCAAAAGTCGATGGACCTTGGCGCAGCGTGTCGTAGGTCTCGGCGATCGCGGTGTCCCACGCGACTGGGTCGATACCGGCGAATTGGATGAAGCCGTAAAGCGACGTGAAGATCGTCGCGCAAGAGATGACGGCGAAGGTTGTCCAGGCCTGCGCGGCGGTGCGGAATGCATACCGCGCGCAGATCAGTATCGCGACGTAGGAGGCCCATGCCGTGAGTGTGTAGAGGCCGTAGCCGAGATTGATCGCCTGTGAGAGAGAGAGCGTGAAGACGATCAGCAACGCGAAGGCAAGCACCGGGAGGGACGCGCTCCCGCGCGTCCATCGTGCCTCATGCGACTTGGAATCCAGGAGGCGACCCAGGAGATACACCGAAAACAGCACCGCGGCGCCCACGCGCAGCACGAGCTCTTTGATGGGGCCCGTCGGTTCGCGCGTGTAGGGGAATAGCGCCCAGATCAGCGCGATGAGCCAGAGGGTAATGCCCCAACGCAGGAATCGCGCGGGAGGTGGGTCGGGCGTGGGCAAGAGTTCGGGTCCGTGCTGAGGTGGAGGGTTAAGGAGTCGGATTGTAACGGGTTATGGCGGGGGGGTGCATGCGTTGGGGGTGGGGCTGGGTTTGGGTGGATCGATGACGATGACGATGACGGAACGAGGGCGGGGACGAGAACGAGTTGTCATAAAGGCTCGGCCTTTTTCGTGAAAGAACGAAATTTACGGTAAGCCGTTCTTTCGATTACGATTACGATTACGATTACGAAGCACGAGCACGCGCGCCGAGATTGTATTTTCGTAGCAGAACGAGAACGACTAGGGGGATATGACTCCGGGGACGGGGGTGTGAGAATATAACGTCTACGCAAGTCGTCTATTCCGCGAGTCCAACCAGGAGACCCTCCATGTTGAAACGTATGGCGGCGGCTGTCTTTGCCGCGGCATTGATCTTTTCTTTCGGCAGCGCGTCGGCAGCGCAATTGGGTATGGCGGCGCCGGAGCTTGAGATTTCGGAGTGGGTGAAAGGCGATGCGTTCAAGCTTGCGGACGGCAAAGGCTCGAAGATTCACGTCGTCGAGTTTTGGGCGACTTGGTGCGGGCCGTGCCGCACGAGCATTCCGCATTTGACCGAAATGCAGAAGAAGTTCGCCGACAAGGTTGTGTTCGTTGGCATCTCGGATGAGACCTCCGGGGAGGTCAAACCGTTCGTCGAAAAAATGGGCGAACAGATGGATTATCGTGTCGCGCTCGACCTGAATCGCCAAACTTCCGCGAAGTACATGGAAGCGTTCGGCGTGGGCGGCATTCCTCACGCGTTCGTCGTCGATACCGCGGGCAACATCGCTTGGCATGGTCACCCGATGGATGGTCTCGACGTCGTTCTCGAGCAAATCCTGGCGGGCACATACGACATGAAGGCCGTGCAGATGGCGGCGGAGGCGGAGGCGTTGCTGCCGGAATACGCGGCGTTGATCACGAGCACCGAAGAAGCCGACAAAGCGAAGGCGGACGCAGTCGGCGCGAAGATTCTTGAAATGTCGAAGGCGAATCCGGATTTGCTCAACCGGATCGCGTGGGCTTTGTTGACTGACCAATCCATTGCGTATCGCAATCTTGAATTCGCGATGGCCGCCGCGAAGACCGCCTACGACGCGACGGAAGGCAAAGACGCGAACGTGACCGACACGTATGCGCGCGCGTTTTACGAGACGGGCGATTTGGCGAAGGCAATCGAGTACCAGGAACAGGCCGTCGCCACCGCGGAAGACCCAGGGATGAAGGCGGAATTCGAGAAGTCATTGGAAAAGTTCAAGGCGGAATCGACGGCGAACTAGCGTCATTCAATAGCGATTGGGAGTCGTCCCGCGGATGCCCGTCCGCGGGACTTTTTTTATGCGCTGGTGCTCAGGAATATCGAGGAAACCTTCGTGCGGCGAGGAGCATCGAATAGATCGGTTTTCGGCTCGTGTGTCATCGCTTTCAAGTCATACCTGCGCAGGCAGGAATCTCTTCCCAGGATCGGAGCTTCGTGTGCAAGTGGGAGATTCCTGCCTGCGCAGGAACGACGTCGTGGGCGGAGTGCGCCGCGATAGAAGTGGGCGCGCGACAATAACTATAGTAACTCGGCGCGGGACCTTGGGCTGCCCGCGGGTGCTGCGAATTCGGAGGTGCGACGATGTTTTCTCGATTGGTTTCGGCGTTGGCGTTGGTGTCTGTCTGCGCGGGTGCATCCGCGCAAATCGATGCGCGGATGTTGCGGCAGCCGGACGTTTCCGATTCGCGGATCGTGTTCGTGTACGCAGGCGACATTTGGGTTGTCGACAAGAACGGCGGCATCGCGAATCGGCTGAGCTCGCCCGAGGGCGAGGAGAGCTGGCCGAAGTTCTCGCCGGATGGCCAGACGATCGCGTTCACCGGGAACTACGACGGGAACGAGGACATCTACACGATCCCCACGCTGGGCGGCGTGCCCACGCGCATCACGCATCATCCAGCGTCGGATCGCATGGTCGATTGGCATCCCAACGGCGAACTGATCTTGTATGCGACCGGCATGACGAGCGGCAAGGGGCGTTTCAATCAACTGTACACCGTCGCACGCGATGGCGGGTTGCCAGAGAAATTACCGATGGCGTATGGCGAATTCGCGTCGTATTCGCCGGACGGTTCGAAGATCGCCTACATGCCGTGGGACCAGGAATTCCGCACGTGGAAACGGTACCGTGGGGGATTGGCCCCGGATATCTGGTTGTTCCAACTCGAGGATTTCGAATCCGCGAACATGACCGACAGCCCGGCGTTGGATTCGTTGCCGATGTGGCAGGGCGAGCGCATCTATTTTCTGTCGGACCGCGGCGAGAACCAGCGCGGGAATCTGTGGGCGTTCGACACGACCGATCAGCGCATGACGCAGGTGACGTTCTTCGAAGAGTTCGACGTGCGGCATCCGTCGCTCGGGCCGAGCGAGATCGTATTCGAGAATGGCGGCAGTTTGTATTTGTACGATTTCGCGGCGGGCCAGCATCGCGCGGTCGATATCGATGTGGTGACGGATCGCTCGACGTTGAAACCGCGCGCGACGAACATCGGGAAATTCATCGAGTTTACCGACGATCCAGCGGGCGGCTAATGCATCACACTGGACTGCGGCCACTCCTTCGAATAGCGCGCCTGTGTATCGGGCTGATTTCTCCGATTGTTTGCT
>JBGTJY010000660.1:0-2488 GCA_041744855.1 Candidatus Hydrogenedentales bacterium | reverse complement strand
GAAACGACGTCAGCGGAAAGATCGTCGGGCCGCCCTGGTCGTAGCCCTTCGTGGGACAACCCGCGGCTTTCAACAGATTGACGAGACTGCCGCCGCGGCCAGGATCGGCGAGCGAACCGGCGGGCATTCCGATGATGAGTTTATCGTCGTTCATTTCAAGTTGAGGCCCCTGGCGAACGAACGGTCGCGTATTAACTCTCGAACGCAACATCCCCCTAAATCCCCCTTCAAAGGGGGACTAAGTTGGCGAAAAAAGTCCCCCTTTGAAGGGGGATTTAGGGGGATGTCGGTTGTGACACGACTTGTTGGAAAGCCCACCGCGTAAGGATCAAAGCGCTCGGGAATTGAGTAAAAGTTCAAGTCGAAGATCATAGCACGTGACGAAAGACCATGTAACCTTCCGCGGCGGCGACGGAAATTTCGCTGCCGCGCAGGCGGGCCGTGTATTCGACGTTTTTCACGGAGCTGTGGTGAATCTCGTCGCGCATTTGCGACGCGTGCATCGCGAGGGCCGTTAGTTTGTGTTCCAGGAAATCGCTGATATCGACATAGAAGTTCGGGTGAAATTTCTCGCGCTCCAAACTCCAGAATAGCGAAGTATTGTTATATCCAATTACAGTTTTCTGGAACGGCTTGATACTTGGCACGCCGGGCCGCGCCGCGGTGAACGCCGCGCGGAACACCGCTTCATGGTCTTGGTTGTAGGACGAAACCGGAATCGCGATCATCGTCGGTTTGAGGCGATCGTAGGCCAGCTTGCTCGTCTGTTCGATTTGCGAGATGAGGTCGCGGCGCGGGATCGCATCGAGCCGCAGGTGCGTGTCCGCGTCGCGATAGAGCACGTCGTAGTCGTCGACCTTGAGATAGTTCATCACCGCCTCGAGTTCCCGCCCGCGCGTCGATCCGCTCACCATGCCGTCCTTCCCGTCGTAGTGCTTGAGATCGCCGAGCGAGCAGACCATGACGTACACCTCCCCGCCCAACGCCTTGATGCGCGCCATCGTGCCGGCGCATCCAAACGATTCGTCGTCGGGATGCGGCGCAATCACCAGGAACCGCTGTCGCGCGAGGAATTCGTCCTCAATGGTCAAGGCCGTTCTCCCGTAGCAACGTTTCATAGAGGGCTTCGATGCGCTGCACCATCCTTAGCTCGCTGTAATGCGTACCGACCCGACGGGAGGCATTCGCACCGAACGAAGCGCGGCGCATCGGTTCGCCCAACAGAAACTCGATCGCGTGGACGAAGCCTTCGGCGTCGTCCGGATCGACCAAGACTCCTGTTTCGCCGTCGCGGACGACATCGACAATCCCCCCGACGCGGCTCGCCACGACGGGAACGCCGGCCGCGCCCGCTTCGAGAATGACGCGGCCCATGCCCTCGTTTCGCGACGGCACCACAAGCAGATCGAGCGCGGCCATTAGATCGGCGACATTTTCCTGAAAGCCAAGAAATTGGATTCTTTCCGCCGCGGGGCCGGCGAGACGTTCCAAGGCGTTCCGTTGCGAGCCCTCGCCCGCGATCACGAACCGCACATCGTGACGTCGCGACAGGATCGCGACGGCGGCGCGGATGAATGTGTCGACTCCCTTGATCGGCTCGAGCCGCGCGACAGCGCCAACGACAAGGGCCTCCGCGGGCCATCCATATCGCGCGCGCGTCTCGGCCCGTCGCGCGCGGGCGCGTTGAAATCGGGCGACATCGATCCCGCTCGGAATGACGTGGTACTGCGGGCGCTCGCCGATGCGGTGCTCGATGCATTCGTCGACGCTTCGATCGGTGAGCTCGATGAGTGCGTTGCTCCAACGCGCGGCATGACGTTCCATCGCTACAAATAGCGCCGTCGGCCAGCGGCCGAAGTAACCGTGAAAAACATTGCCGTGCGACGTGTGGACCAGAATGCGCACCCCGGCGCGGCGCGCGGCGAGACGGCCGATATATCCCGCCTTCGACGTGTGCGTGTGGACGATGTCATATCCCCCACGCTGCAAAATGCGCGTCAATTGTTGGAGCGCGCGAAAATCGGCGAGGGGCGACGGATTGCGCAGCAGCGTCGGGACGCGCTCAATTTTTATTCCAGCTTCGGCGACGGCATCCTCGAGACTACCCTCGTCGCCCAGCGGCGGCCCGGCAATAAGATCGGCATGAAAGCGGCCACGATCGTGCAGGCGTACAGTCTGAAACGTATTCTCCTGCGCGCCGCCCCGGCTCAAGCGCGTGATGACGTGCGCGACCCGCACAATTCTACGCCTCGCTGGGGCTGGCGCGATCGTCGGCTGCATGACCGTCATGGCGCCTCCATGACCTTGGAGAGACGCGTCGCGAATTCGCCCCAGTTCAGCTCGCGTTCGACGCGGGCTTTTCCAGCTTGGCCCAGCTTTTGCGCCAAGTCGGCATCGTAGAGAATACGGTTGATCGCGGCCGCGATCTCGTCGACGTTGTCGGGATCGACGAGCAGCCCGGTTTCGCCATCGAGCACGGCGTCGGACG
>JBGTJY010000659.1:0-2733 GCA_041744855.1 Candidatus Hydrogenedentales bacterium | reverse complement strand
GACACCGGCTACCTCAGCGATCCCGCGGACCCCGACGCGGTGGGGCGCTTCCACGTCACCGACCTGCATGTCCAGATCCGCCGCCTGCCCAAGCCCGTCGTGGCGATGATCGCCGGCTACGCGATCGGCGGCGGGCATGTGCTGCAGCTCGTCTGCGACCTGTCGATCGCGGCCGACAACGCGCGCTTCGGCCAGACCGGCCCGAAGGTCGGCTCCTTCGACGCCGGCTACGGCTCCGCGCACATGGCCCGTTGCATCGGCCAAAAGAAGGCCCGCGAAATCTGGTTCCTCTGCCGCCAATACGACGCCCAACAGGCCCTCGACATGGGCATGGTCAACACCGTCGTGCCGCTCGAAATGCTCGAGCAGGAAACCGTCGGATGGTGCCGCGAGATTCTAGCGAACAGCCCGATCGCTATCGCCTGTATCAAAGCCGCAATGAACGCCGACGAAGATGGCGCCGCTGGCCTCCAACAACTCGCCGGTCACGCGACGCGCCTCTTCTACATGTCCGAAGAAGGCCAAGAAGGCCGCAACGCGTACAATGAAAAGCGCAAACCGGATTTCGGGAAATATCCGCGGTTGCCGTAAAGTAACTCATCGTCGCAAAGTATTGGTGAACGTCCAGTGCGCGTACAGATAAGAGATCCGATACACAATTTTGCGGGCTAAGCTGAAAATCGAATCCGAGACCCCGCGCGTGGCGCTGGTGCGGATACCAGATATCTCGGCCGTCCGGAGCTTGTTTTGGCATTATCCCCGCGATTCTTCCATTAGCGTTTCTTCTGAGTCTGCTTTGAGTTTTTCGACGATGGGGCCGCAGAAGTGCCAGAAGTAGGCCGGCATCAGCACGACGGAAAGGATGGTCGAGCCGATTAGGCCGCTGAAGATGACTACGGCAAGTGGATACAGAATTTCCTTGCCCGGTTCGCCCGCGGCGAGTATGAGCGGTACGACGCCGAGGATTGACGTTACTGCCGTCATGAGGACCGGAACCAGTCGTTCGAGCGCGCCGCGAATAACCATCTCCTGCGTGAACGATTCACCCTCGTATTTGAGCAAGTGGCGATAGTGGGAGAACTGCAATATTCCGTTGCGCACCGCGATGCCCGTCATCGTGATGAACCCCATTAGGGTGGCAACGGAGAAGACGCCGCCGGTTAGGGCAACCCCCGCGACAGCCCCGATGAACGCCAGGGGTACGATGAGCATGATGCCGAGTACGAGACGGTGCACTTTGAAGTGGCTGTGTAGAACGAGGTACGCAATGAGAAAGGATACGATGCTCAAGATGCCGATCACCCGCGTTGCCTGTTGTTGCGACTCGAACTGCCCGCCGTAGGTCACGAAATATCCCTCGGGAAGCCGCACGTTCGCTTCGACTCGCTCGCGGATTGCATCGACGGTGCTGCCCAAGTCGCGGCCGGCAATGTTGCATTGAATGACGATCCGCCGCTTGTTGTTTTCGCGCAGGATTTGGTTCGGCGCGGTGGTGGGAAAAACGTTGGCCACGGCGGACAGCGGAACCATCGCTCCGATGGGCGTGTCGATGAGAATTCCGGCGAGCGCGGCTTCGTCTTCGCGGCTTTCGTCGTCGAGTTGGACGACGACATCGATGCGCCGCCTGCCGTCGAGCACTTCGGACACCTTGGCGCCATAGAGTCCGGATTCGAGGCGTTCGGCCAAATCGCCTACGCGTATGCCATAGCGTTTGGCTTGTTCGCGGTCGAGTGCGATTTCGATTTGCGGAACGGGCACCTGTTTTTCGACGTAGACATCGACCACGCCGGGGGTGGATTCCATGATCGCGCGGAGTTCCTCGGCGCGAAGCCGCAGCTCTTCCAGGTCATCGCCAAAGACTTTCACGGCGACTTGTGCGTTCACGCCCGACAACAAGTGATCGAGACGATGGGAAATTGGCTGGCCGATATTGACGACAACGCCGGGAATCAGGCTCAGGTTCTCGCGAACGTCCCCCAATATTTCTTCGCGAGAACGCTCCGATTCGTGTAGCGAGACATCGATCTCCGAGTTGTGAACGCCCTCCGCATGTTCGTCCAATTCAGCGCGGCCCGTGCGCCGGCTCGTGTGGTCGACTTCTGGTACGCGCGCGATGAGCCGTTCGGCGATTGCCCCGATCCGATTCGATTCGGCTAAGGACGTGCCGGGGGCGGCGATCACGCTGATGACGACGGAGCCTTCGTTGAACGGCGGCAGGAATTCGCGCCCAAAACTACTCGCGACCGCGACCGCTCCAATCGCCAGAACCGAAAACACGGCCGATACGAGCAGTGGCCGCCGCAGAGTAAACCGCAGTTGCACGCGGTCGATTCGTTTTAGCCAACGCACCAAGGCCGCGTCGTATTCTTCACTGCGGGCGCGTTTGCTTGCCTTGGCGGCGGCGACCTGGCGTTCGGCGACTTTTGGCAGCAGCAGCGCGGCCATGGCCGGCGTTAGCGTTATCGAAACGAGGTAGGAACCGAGTATCGCAAAAATGTAGGCCAGCCCCATCGGGCGGAAAATACGCCCTTCCATTCCGCCGAGTTGGAAAAGCGGAACGAATACAATGCACATGATAAAAGTCGCCATGACGACGGACGACCGAATCTCGTTCGAGGCGTCGAAGACAACTCGCAAGACCGCCTTTCTTGCGGCGTGCGGCAGGGCGGCGTTCTCCTTCAGACGGCGAAAGATGTTCTCCACATAGATGGTGGCGTCATCCGTCACCTCGCC
>JBGTJY010000658.1:0-5898 GCA_041744855.1 Candidatus Hydrogenedentales bacterium | reverse complement strand
ATAGCTCACCGCCGGCTCGTCCATGATGCCGTTGTCCGCGCCCTTCAACCAATGGTCGAACCAGCGGATTTCGTCTTCCTCGCGCGCGTTAAGGCTGCCGCCTTCCGGATAGGACAAGTCGCCGGCGAGCTGGCCATGGCCGAACGGGCCCATCATCAACTTCTGATTTCCCCGCGCGCCTTCTTTGCCCTCGTATTGCAAATACATGAAATTCGAAATGTTGCCGTGCACGAAAATATCGTACCAACCGCCGACGTTGTAGATCGGAATGTCGACGCCGTGGCGCAGATGCACAAAGTCAGTGCGCTTCCACTGGTCGTCCATCACGACGCGTTTCTTCAATCCCGGGATTTGTTCCGGCACGCCCTGGCGAATCATCCACCCGCCGGCGTGGCTCTCCTTGAAAACGCCGCCGATGAAGCGCGACTCGGAAAAAATGCTCTGCGGCGCGACGATGACGAACGCCGCCGTCAAGTGGGGCGGATTCGCCGCCGCCGCGAGATTCGACGTGATGCCCATCGCCGACGCGCCGCTCATGCCGATTTTCCCGTTGCTGAACGGTTGCGCGGCGATCCACCCGACCGTGTCGTAGCCGTCGTTGAAGTCATCTTCAAACGGAATGTATTCGCCTTCCGATGCGAATCGGCCGCGGCAGTCTTGCGTGACAAACGCGTAGCCGTGACTCGTGTAGCGGCCGCTGCGATTGCCGTAGCCGGCCTTGTTGTACGGCGTCCGCGTCAGCACGACGGGAAACGGCCCATCGCCCTCGGGCAAGTAAACCGTCGTCGCCAACTTCACGCCATCCCGCATCGGCGCCATGAAATCCAGCGTGCGCACATCGTCCGCCGCGTATGCAAACCCGCCGGACACTAGCGCCGTGAATACCGACAGCACCGTCAGCAATCGAAGTGAAAATCGTAGCCCGTTCATCGTCGAAATCTCCGTAACACGGGCTTCCAGCCCGTAATCGCTTCCTGGTCCGGCACCATGCCACCAGACTACGCCGCAAAGCATCCAAGCGCAACTACACTCAGGAATGCGCGCGCAGCAGGAAAAAAATCGCGACACCCGTCACGGAAACATAGAGCCACAGCGGCAACGTGAACCTCGCAAGCCTGCGATGCTTTTCGAATCGCTTGGTCAACGCGAAGAAGAACGTGGTCAGGATCATCGGCAGAGCGAACAGCGTACACAGAATGTGGCTAATCAGAATGAAGAAATACACCGATCGGATCGGCCCTGTGCCCTCGAACCGTGTATCGCCCTGGTAATTGTGGTACATGATGTAGCTCACGAGAAACAGCGCCGAAAAGACGAACGCCGTGATCATGAATGACATATGCACGCGCACGCGTTTCTTCCGAATCGCCACGTACCCCGCGCACAAACACGTAGCCGCGAGCGCGTTGAGCGCCGCGTTCACCGCCGGCAATCCCGCGACGAAATCCGAATACGTCTCCCGCGGCGCCTTGAAATATATAAGCCAAACCAGAAATCCAAACGCCGCGCCGCTAATCCCCATGATGACGCCGACAGCCCGCCGCTCACCCGCCGTAGTTGTTGGAATTGTTCGATTGTTAGAGGACATACCCGCAAAGCAATTCGTGTAAATTCGTGCAGATTCGTGGCTAGTTGATGTTGCCCCGCGTCACCCGCAGCGCCACGTCCGGCCGATCGGAAATCAACGCGTCCACGCCCATCTCCGCAAAGCGCCGCATGTCATTCTCGTCGTTCACGGTCCACACCGCCATCGTGATGCCCTTGGCATGCAGCTCGCGCAACAAATCCGCCGTCACGTCATCGCGATGAATATTGAACCCGTGCGGCTTCAATAGCTTCAGCCACTCGAGATAATGCTGCCATCGAGCCGGCTCATCGTCGTCAGAACTCGCGAGCAGTTCCGTGCGCAATTCGGGCGCTTCCGCCAGCGCCACCGCGCACACGATAGGCGAGAACGACTGGATCACCACCTGCGATTCCATATTACGAGAAATGACTAATTGGAGGACTTTAAGAGTCGCGAGGAAATTGAGTGTGCCGTGTTCCGCGATGCGGGACAATATCTCCCAGCGATGGTCCGGATAGAACGGACCCGTCTCCGCGCCCAGCCGCAACAGTTCCTGGCGCAACGCCTGATCGTCATCCGCGTCCTTGATTTCAATGTATACGCCAATGCGCCCCTTCGCGTGATCGAGCGCCTCGTCCAGCGTCGGAACTTTCTCTCCCGCGAATCTCGGATCGAACCACGTCCCCGCGTCGGCCTGCTTGATCTCCGCAAGCGTCAAATCGCGAATCGCGCCGAGTTTGTCCGTAGTCCGTTCGAGATCGTCATCATGAATCACGATGATCTCGCCGTCTCTGCTCATCGTGCAATCGAGTTCGAACCAATCCGCGTGCATCTCGATGGCTTTCTCGAAGGCCACGAGCGTGTTCTCCGGCGCATAGGCGCTCGCGCCCCGATGAGCGATCACATCCACTTCACCTTCCGGCGCACCCGCTTCAAACATCGCACACCCCGCCATCAGAAGAAGCACCGGGAGGGACGCGCTCGATCGTTCGCAGTGCGAACGCCGCGTCCTCACTCCGCACCGTCCATCCGCCATGCACTTCGCGCATACGCGAGCACAGTCTCGTCCCCCTCGCGCAGCACGGCGTGCTCGTAGGCATGCCGCGCCGTACCGTTCTGCCCCACCGCAACGATTCCATCGCCCAGCACCGCTTCCTTTTTGTAGATCAGTTCGAGCCGCGCGAGTTGGGCATATTCCGACAATGCACGCGGAACGGACTCGACGCACCAGTCGATGTATCTACCGCTGTTCGCGTGAAGGTTCGTATCGAGATCGCTGATGCGCACGTGAAATTCGCGCCGTATTTCGCCCTCCGTGATCGGAACCAAACGCTCGAAGGAATCGGCGATCATGCGTTCGTCGTGTTCGCCGTACGCTTCGAGGACGACCTGCGGCAATTTCACGACGCGTCTCTTGTTCACATCGAGCAGAACCCAGCGAGATGTCGCGCGCGCCACAATCGCATCCCGGCACTTCGCGCGCCATTCGCGAATCGCGTAAAGCCCGCGCAGACTGCTGCCCCAAGTCTCGACCTCGACAACGTCGCCGCGCTGCGGATACTCGTCGAACTGCAAATGAATCCGATTCAGAATCCAAGCGTAGCCCTGATCGAACAAGGCTTTCGGCGTCAGACCGCAGGCTTCGCCATGCGCGACCGCCGTCTCCTGAAAATAGTTATACATCGAGACCGGCGTCACGCGGTTGCGGTGGTCCGCCTCAGTGAAGCGCACCCGGAACGATTCGCTATGCCGCACGATGACCCATCAATCGCGTCAATAGATGCTGATGCCGCCGTCGACCGGAAGCACCGCCCCGGTAACGTAGGACGACGCGCGCGACGCGAGAAATATCGCCATGCCCGCAATGTCGTCGGGCTGGCCGATGCGTTTCATCGGGCACCCCGCAAGCACGGTGTCCATGAAATTGTCGAACAGGAATTCCGTCATCTTGCTTTCGAACGGTCCCGGCGCGATCGCGTTCACCGTGATCTTCGGGCTGAGCTGAATCGCAAGATGTTTCGTCAGTTGGTGAATCGCGGATTTGCTCGCCGAATAGGCGTAGTTCTCGTAGTGCGGCGTGCGGATGCCATCGATTGACCCGATGTTGATCACGCGAGACGGGTCGTGCGGTTTCGACGCCTTCATCAACGCGGGAATCAGGTCGCGCGCGAGCATGAACGGCGATTTTACGTTTAGCCCGAGCACCTTGTCCCACGCGGAACCGGGAAACGACTCGATGCTCTCGCCCCAATTCGCGCCAGCGTTGTTGACGAGAATGTCGAGTTCAGGTTCACGCGCGATCATTTCCTTCGCGAGCTTCACGCAGCCCTCCTCCGTGTTGAGGTCCGCCGGCAGCGAGATGCATTCGCCGAATTCAGAGAGCTCCGCCGCGACGGCATCGCAGACCTCAGCCTTACGCGACGAAATGTAGACCTTCGCGCCGGATTGCACGTAGCCCTGCGCGATCATCAAGCCAATCCCGCGCGAGCCGCCGGTCACCAACGCCGTCTTGCCCCGAATCGAAAATAGTCCGTCGACGTTGACCATTTCCGCGGGCACATTCTTCACAGCCATAACGTTCCTCCCGCGGCGATTATACACCGGCAAGCAGTCCGTCCGAAGTTCGTATCGCTGCTGCCGCTCGTGTATGCTGACGCCGCATTTTTTTGGGGGCGGTGCGAACATCGGGGGATGATTCGATGCGCCAGCAATTTCTAGCCACCGACTTGGCCGATCGGCGCGTGCTCGTGCTCGGCGGACTCGGCTTTATCGGCAGCAATCTCGCGTTGCGGTGCCATGCGCTCGGCGCGGCGGTCACGGTCTATGATTCGTTGCTGGGCCACGGCGGGGGCCGAATCGAGAATCTCGATGACGCGCCAATTCGAATGGCCGTCAACGATGTGCGCGACTTCAATTTGCTCGCGCCGGTCATCGCCGATCAGGACATCATCTTCAATTGCGCGGGCCACACCTCGCACACCTACAGTCTGCGCGACCCGTTCCTGGATATCGAGATTAACTGCAAAGGCGCAATGAACGTGCTCGAGGCCGTTCGCAGGCACAATCCGTCCGCGCGGGTGATCTACGCCGGCACGAGCACGCAGTGCGGCGCGATGATCGGCGCGCGCATCGACGAAGATCATCCCGAGTTTCCATTGGACATCTACTCGGCGAACAAGAGCGTTGCCGAAAAGTATCACCTGATCTATCATCGCGTGCATGGACTGCGCACGACGGTCGTGCGGCTTGCCAATATTTATGGACCCCGCGCGAACATCCGCAGCAGCGACGCCGGCGTGCTGAACTATTTCATCGGCCTCGCGATTCAAGGCAAGGACCTCAGCATCTACGGCGAGGGCGCACAACGGAGAAACGTCTTGTTCGTGGATGATTGCGTGGACGCGCTCGTCACGGCGGCCCTCTCGGATGCGGCGCTCGGCCAGGTCTTTTTCGCCGCGGCCGATGAGGAGTATTCCGTCACGGAGTTTGCGCAACGTGTCGTCGATCTGTTTCGCAGCGGCCACGTGCGCCATGTGCCGTGGCCCGAGGACTGGGCGAATCTCGACGTTGGCGACGTGTCCATTTCGAACGAGCGCATGCGCGAGGCGACGTGTTGGCGGCCGCGTACGAGCCTCGACGAAGGACTCGAGCGCACGAAGGCGTTCTTTACGAGCAGGCTCGACACCTACTTGCCGCTGCGGGCCGCGGGCTGATGTACATCGAAGTTGTCGGGGCCGGCGGCTGGGGCCTTGCGCTCGCGCGGCTGCTCGCGGGCAACGGCCATCGCGTTCGTATTTGGTGCCGCCAGGAAGACAACCCCGATCGACTGCGCAGCACGCGCGAAAGCACGACTTTCCTGCCAGGCGTCCGTTTACCCGAGTCGATCGACGTCGTAACCGCTTCCGATCCCGCGGTCGATATCGCCGTGCTCGCCGTGCCCTCGCACGTGATGCGCGTCGTCGCGGCAGCGCACCGATTTCATCGCGGCGCGATCCTGGTCAATGTCGCGAAGGGGATCGAGAATGAATCGCTGAAAACGATGGACCAGGTGATCGAGGAAGTCTGCGGCGCGTGCACGGTCGTCACGTTGTCGGGACCCAGCCACGCAGAGGAGGTCGCGCGCGATTTGCCCGCATCACTCGTCGCCGCGGGGAAGGACGCCGCGGCCTGCGAACGCGTGCAGGAGGCGTTTCTCACGAAGACCTTTCGCGTGTACACGAGCCCCGATATTCTCGGCGTCGCGTTGGGCGGATCGCTCAAGAACATCATCGCGATCGCCGCGGGCGTGTGCGACGGGTTCAACCTTGGGGACAACGCGCGCGCCGCGTTGA
>JBGTJY010000657.1:0-8912 GCA_041744855.1 Candidatus Hydrogenedentales bacterium | reverse complement strand
GCGATCTTGAGCGACCTGAAGCTGCTGGTTTCTCTCGGTCACCGTATCGCGAAGAACCCGCACTTCATTATCGGCGCTCGCGCGTTGGGCGCGAATCGATGTGACGGCGGAATTACTGTCGACCAGCGATTCGACGCCGAGCCCGTAGATTTTTTCCGATGGCTTTTGGTCGTATTGCTCCCGAAGCCCCGCCAACGTTTCCAGTTGATCTTCGAGCTGCCGAATCTTCGTGTTGGCTTCGTTCAGTTTGGTTTGGCCTTGCGTCAATGCCGCCCGAGTGGGTTCGACTTCCGTCGCGCCCGAATTCGGTAGCGTGGCGAGTGGAATTCCCACTGCGCGCTTCAACTCATTGATCTCTCGCAGTCGGCCAGCGAGTTCGATTTCTCTGGTCGTTTTTTCCTGAGTGAGGATGTTGTACTTGTCGTCGTCCCGTGCTGCTTCCGCGTTGTGAGCGAATTCCAAATACTGCGTGACGACCGTGTCGACGATCACCTTGGCGTCGTTGCCGTTTTTCATGCGGACGGTGACCGCGACGATTTCGCTGTCCCGATTCGAGTTGGCTTTAACTTTCTTGCGCAGGAACTCCAACGCGTCAGGCGCATTCCGGACTTCCGCGATATTCTTCACTTCACGTGAATCGGCAACTCTCTGAAGGATCGAAGGGCCTTGCAAAAATTCCAACTGCGTCGTCAGCCACTTCTCGTAGCTCCCCCCGGATTTCGGATCCTCTGCCGCGAGCACCGTCGGCGCATTCGCGCGGAAAAGCAATTCGGCCGAAACGGCATATTCCAGCGGGACCAGGAACCAAACCGCGACGCATGCCGGAACCGCGATGAGCAGGCTCACCGCGATCATCATCGGCGCGTTCTGGCGCAGCATCCGCACGATGTCGATCCGGCGCGCCGGCTGCTGCTGCTGCTGGCCGTAGTCGACCGCGAAGGTCGAATGTTCGGTCGTGTAATTGGAATTCATGTACTTCGGATTCCCGACTAACGCTATAGGTTACGGCAACGTAACGGCGGTAAAGCCTTGGACATCTCGTAGGAACTGCTGAAGGGCCACAATGTTGCCGGTCAAAGACGCGTTGTTGAAGTCGTCGTTGTTGTAGAGCAAGTCGAAGCGATTATTGGTGTACCAAGCGTCATACACTTGGCCGTAAAGGCTGAGCATCGGCGAAATCGATCCGGTGAACTGGCCGACGAAAGTCTGCAGTCGAGAAAGCCGACGTTCCGGTATGTAAATGATGTCGCCCGCCTGTAGAACGACATCCTGCCCGCCCTTGAGCATTTCGCGGATGTTGAGCGACATCACGTCCGTATTTTCCGCGTCGATTTCTCGAAGAAGAACCACGTGACGCAGGCGTGCCGTCGGCGTGTTAAATCCACCGACCTGCGCAAGCAGTTGGAGCAACGTCATGTCCGGCGTCAGTTGCCGCACGCTCGGCTGCCGGACTTCGCCCAGAATATAGACCAGATTCACGCCCTCGGGGACATACACCATATCCCCCGGATGGACCGGAGCATCCGCATTGTGCGCGCCGGGCGTCTCGATGTCGCGCAGGTCGTATTCATCGACGCGACGCTCCACTCCGCGATTGCGAATGATGAACGCCTTGACGAGTTGACCCTGAGCGCCGACGAACGAATCGCCGCTACGCTGATTGATGCGTTGGCCGCCCGCGTTGTAGATCGCTTCAAGCAACGTTAGCGGACGGGTGTAGGGATACTGCGCCGGCTGATTGACGTCGCCGATGACGTAGTAGTACTTGCTGATCACGTCCCGAATCGAAAGGCTGATCTGCGGGTCGACGAAATAGTCGCCGTAGGCCAGGCGCACCAACTCCGTCGCTTGGTCACGGCTCGCGCCGAGGACATTGATGTCCGAAATCAGCGGCAGCGAGATGAACCCGTCGTATCGGACGATGACTTCGTCGTTGAGCGTCACGTCATCATAAGACCGGAAGCTCAACGTGTCGCCGGCGCCGATCCGGTACGCCCCGCCGACGTCGGCCGCGAAGACCCCTTCGGCGGGCGTGGACGATCCTGCAGGAGCCGGTTCGGTTGGTACCGGTTCAGTCGGAACTGAGGGCGGTTCAGGTTCCGCGGGAAAGTTATGGAGTTCCGCCGTATTGACGGTAATCTTTTCTTCGACGGCATCCACGCTTGTTCTGCTCGCCTGGATTTCGTCGACAGTCACACCCCCGTTACCCGAGCAGCCGGCGATTGTGGCTGCAATCGAAACGAGGACGGCCGCGGCGATCGCCGCGGCGACGTCTTTACCCAATTGGTCTACCTTCCGCGTTGGCATCATGCCTGCCGCTCCTATCACGATTTGCCAATCTCGTATGCGTCAATTCGCCGCAAGAGCGAACTATAACTGATGCTGAGTAACTTCGCGGCCTTCCGCCGGTTCCACAATGTATAACGAAGCGCATCCTCGATCAGCTTACGCTCCGCCTCCTCCACCGCGCGGCGGGCCGCCTCTTTCAGCGAGATGAATTGGCGCTCCGCATGCACCCCGCCGTTCTCCCCGTTAGCTTTTGCGGGTCGACTGGAAGCTGTTGCGACAGTCTCCGTGCGAATCGAGACGGTATGCTTGTCGTCCACCAGGATTTCCTCGTCGCCCGTCGCGGTGTATTGCTTAACCCGCGCCGCGAGCTCACGAACGTTTCCCGGCCACGAAAGGCCCTGCATGGTCTTCACCGTCGAATCCGGAATCGGCACATAGTCGCGGTCCAGCCGCTTACAGAAATTGAAATTGAAGTGCTCGGCGAGCAGCGGGATGTCCTCCGGCCGTTCGCGCAGGGGCAGCATGTGGATGACCAACTCGCTCAGCCGGTAACTGATGTCCTCACGGAGCTGGTTGCCCCGGACATTCGCGCCTTGAAACACGTTGGTTGCCGCGACGATCCGCACGTTGGAATGCACCGGCTTCGTGCCCCCGATACGCATGAATCGCTCGCCGTCCAATACTTGCATCAATTTCACCTGGACAGTCTCGGAAATCTCGGCGATTTCGTCCAGGAAAATCGTCCCCTTGTCGGCGAGCTCGAAACGGCCCGGCTTCGGAGTGCGGGCGCCCGTGAACGCCCCCTTCTCATACCCGAAGAGTTCACTCTCCAAGAGGTCATGAGGCAGGGCGGGACAATTCACCTTGACGAACGGGTTCCCGTTGCGCGCTGAACGGCGGTGGAGCATTCGGGCCACCACGTCCTTACCCGTGCCCGTTTCTCCCGTGATTAGCACCGTGAGGTCAGAATCCGCAAGACGCGTGACCAGGCTGTCAATTTCGCGTATGAAGGCGCTCGCGCCCACAAGATTCTCGTGGAGAGGTCCAAAGACGGAACTATGGAACTCGATGGGGCTTGCTGTCCTGACTGCCATGACCCTTCCCCTCGGGCAGCATTCGTAGAGAAAACGAACGCGCTCGTTCCCAGCGACAACTATAATCTATTGACAATCCAATGATCAATGAGCAATTGCCATGCCCTTAAGTGTCAACTTTTTTCTGAGTGGCCCCAGACCCCTGCGAACCCAAACTATACCATCTATAGAGGCGGGTGTCAATAAACTGACGAAAACTGTGTTAAAACGCATACTCTCTCGCTCAACACAAGGCTAAACTTCGTCAGCGCTGACAAACAGTTGATCGAATGCTTCGCAGCCGCAATAAAGGCTTGTAGCCCTCGGCTGTTTCCGAGAATTCGGTCGTTGTAGGGGGGGGGCTGACTGACCGGGGAGGCTCGACACCAATCCGTATCACTAGAAAGTCGGAAGTTCGATCTATTGCGAGCGAGTGGCCACTCGCGTCTTCGGCCCCCAGAAACAGTTAGGCGGGCGGCATGGGTTTTGCCGCCCGCCCTAAGCGCAAGTTCAGATGTAGCGATCGCCCGTTAGGCGTTGAAACGCCGGCGGAGCATCATGCCCGCGAGACCCAACACCAACAATCCGGCAGTCGCAGGCTCCGGAATGATTCGGTCGTCTTCAGGGAAAGTGATGCGAACCACGAGGTCGTTGTAGTCGCCGTCACCCAAATTCCGACGGTCCTCGAACGCGATGATGAATTCGTTCTCAAGGATTACCACGTTGCCCATGCCATCAAGGCCGATGCCGTGATAGACGATCATGTGGTCAAACCCGTCAAAGTTGAGCCCCGTTTCGGAATACCACGTGCGAGCACCGCCCAAGGGCGCGTTGTCGTAAAAGCCGATGCCGTTACCGGCAAGGTCCGCGCCGGAGATCGTAGCCGTGGGGCCGGGAATAACCGTGTTTCCCGGATTCACGACATCGAAGAGGTGCACGAACTCGCCGTTGCTGACGCCGGTCGAAGGATCGCCCGTCGGCAGGTTGCCGTCGGCATTGACGTAATAGCCAAAGCGCTGAGCGAACCCCGCGTAATGGGCTTCAAAGTCAATTTGCGCATCCATCCCGAGCGCCGAATTGAACGTCTCCAGATCGGAGCTCAACGCGTCCATCCCACCACTCAAGAGGTCGCCATTCGTCGCGCCGTTCGTGGAAGAAAAGTTCGCCCCAACCCCAGCATAGATGGAGTTGTAAATCTCGTAGAAATTCAATTCGTCCGTTGCGTCCAACGGGTCCCAATTGTCATTCACTGTAGTAATTGCTGACGCTGGCAAACTGCAGATGGCAATACCCACGACACAAAACACCGTGTTAAAAAGTTTCACGGCTCACCCTCCCAACATAACGGGCCCCGACGTACCCTGACCCGTTTTCCTGCGTGGTCCTCACCGAAACGAGATTGTCTCAGCCGGACAGCAACACGCAACGCACACACACCTTGAACCCCCAGAGAAGCAGTTTTCATTCCAACAAGGCCGAGATGTCTTAACAAGCAGAAAAATTGATTTTATAACCAATATCGCGGTGTATACGGTTGTGCATGGTTCAGGTAGATCGACATCTCAGCACGCTTTTGTAAGATCTCGGTTACGAATTGGTCAGCGTTGACAAATATTTAAAGTGCTGTAACCGCACCCGGTAGCAGTTTCCGCTGATTAAGAAAACAGTTTCCCTTTCCAAGCCCAATGCATGGTAAACTTTTTACACGCATGTCTTATGCATGATTTATCGATTTATTAGGTATACGGTCTAAAAATAAGCGCAATGGTCGCCGTGGAACTGATTTTAATACGGACGAGATTTCCGCGAAGTTCGCCTATCAACCGGCGAGGTTAAAGTTCGTCCGGTTCAACACTTAAGGCGTTAACACAAAGCTGAGCGGGTCGGGGGACCCAAACGGCTGGCTAGCGACCCGGATCGTGGTGGGGTATGGGGGGAACCGAAAGGTGCCGTTCGTTTCGTGCGTCGGTCAGTGTCGAAATGTCCCGCGGACATTGCGAAACCTGAGTCGTTTCGCTTCTGTTCTGTTTCTCTACGCCGCATACGGGTTGGGTCACTGGGCATCAGCGGAGCAAGTGACGATCTCAACCTCCGGGTCCCTTCGAACGAACACCGACTCCGTAAGTTTCCAGATTTCGGTCGCGCCCGGCCTGACCGTCGAGCACAGCGCGATAGCATTAACTGGCGACCTTGCCGAGGCGGCGGAATTCGCACAGACCGGCGGAAGCCCGGATTACCAGGTCCACGTAACGCCGTTCGATCCTGTTGCGGAGGGAACCTTGGGGATTGTCGTCGGGGTGGAACTGCCCGAGTCGGGATACATGGAGTTCGAATCCCCGCTCTATATTCTCGACAACACGCCGCCGGCAATGGTGGTAGGAGAGCCCACCGCAAGCGAGCCTAATGCAAGCCCCACGGACAACGGCCCGATTCAGTTCCCGGTCGCCTTCTTACCGGAGCCCGGGGAGGCCATGACGATCCACCTTTCCAACTCGCTGGTCGAATTTCTTCCCACCGGCACGGTCGCCGCGGATTTGGAGGTCGAAATCCTGAACGACCTCGAAGCGCGAATCTCCGTCAAAAATCTGATCGGCGACGGGACCTTTCAACTAGAGATCGTGGCGGGCGCAGCGGTCGACGAAGCGGGTAACGCGACCGGCCCCGTGTCCACCGAGGTCGTGGACGTTGATAATTCGCCGTTCCTCGTAACCATCGGCCAGCCCAGCGTCGACGCTACGCGCAACGGCCCCGTCGAGTACACGGTGTCGTATCTAGGCGCTGCAACCGTCAATCTCGCCGCCGATCACATCTCCTTGGTGACTGCCGACAACATCCAAGCCTCGTTTCGGGTGAGCGGTGAAGGGACTCGCGAACGGACGGTCACGGTGGAGGCAATCGAAGGCGACGGCTCGTTCGCGATCGCGATCTTGTCGGGCAGCGCCCGCGACGCACAAGGATTCTCCGCTCCGGCCGCCGGTCCGAGCGAATACGTTCAAGTCGATTCTTCGCAACCAGTGGTCGAGCTTGGCGGCCCAACGATCGCGCTGACAAACGTGGGTCCCGTCGAGTACACAGTTACATTCGACGAGGGCGACACCGTCCATCTCAATGAATCGCACGTCGAGGTCGAAGGCGAGGGGACGGCGGAGGCGGACGTGAACGTCTCCGGTACCGCCCTCGAACGCCGTGTCCATCTGGAAAACATTCGAGGCGATGGATCGCTGCGTATTCGCATTCTCGAGGGCGCCGCGTCGGACGCCACGGGCGGCGAATCAGCCGCGACGGAATGGACTACGACAGTTATCGTCGACAACACCGCGCCGGCGGTGACGCTCAATCAACACAGCGGACAGGCGGACCCGGCAGATCGACTACCGCTGACTTTCGACGTGCGGTTTAGCGAGCCCGTGGAGGGATTCGACGCGTCGGATATTCTGAGCGAAGGAAGCGCAACCGGTGTGGCAGTCTCGATTAACGGCGAAGCGACCGCGTTCCGCGTGTTCGTGACCGGCATCAGCGAAGCAGGCGACGTGCGCCTCTCAATTCCGGCGGGTACCGCGCAGGATGCAGCGGGAAATGGGAATTTGGCGTCAACGAGCGACGACAACGAAGTGCTGTACGCGCCGAATGTGTCGCCGCCTTGCGAACTAACGAGCATCACGATGCTTTCGCCCGTGGACGGCGCGCGGGTCGCGATCGGGCCCGGGAGATTTCCGGCAGCGCTGCATTTCGCGGCCGAAACGGATTGCGCGGCCGAGACACTGCTCGTCGAATACGCGATTGGGAATCTACAACTCGGCACGTCGGACACGCCGCCCTATCACGTGTCGGTGGACGATGCCTTGACCGAACTCGAACCCGGCGAACATGAGATCGTAGCGACGGCCGTGCACCGCGGTTCGGGGCGCGTCGTGACGGAATCGCTATCGGCGTTTACGCTCGTACGCGCAGGCTCGCTCGAAGATGGGAATCGAGACGGACTACCGGACGACCCCGCCGCGTCGATTCCAAACGAAGGCGATCAGTGGCTCTCGTCGACGAAATCCGAATCATCGAGTTCCCTGCGAACAATTTCCGCGCGGCGCGTCGTGTTGGCTGAACGCGCGATGGATTCGATCTTCATCGCGGCGAGCGATCCCGACGCGACATTCTCCCGTGCATCTGCAACGCTTACTTCCGAAGCATTCGAACCGGACGCAGAAGGTCTCCTTATTTTGGCCATGGCGGAAGATCCGGAAACGTTGCTCGGCGAAAACGCGCTCGATGTGTTGGGACGCGAACCGATCCCCGGACTCGTGCCGGGTGGACGCTACGTCGATCTCGGTTTCATCTCGATGCCCGGCGAAGGCGACGATCCCGTGAAAGGCCTGTCGTCGTATCCAGTGCGATTCGTCCTCGAAGGCATGCCCGTCGTGAGCGGCGGGCCAGAATCCGTGTATGTGCATCCGTCGGTGGTCGAATGGCTCGACGATGCAATTAAACTATCGCCCGCCCCAGGCGAATGGACCCAGCTCGACGTCGCCGAACAAACGATCCTCGATGGCCGCATCGAAGCACATCTCATGTCGCTCGCGCTGGTCGCGCCGTTCAACGGTCCCGAGGCCCGGGCCGCGGTGTTGGATGTGCGGCCCTCGTCGATCCATTTCGGCGATATCCCCATGGGCGCGAATGCGGAAGCGGATTTGATCGTGGCCAACGACGGCGGGTCGCTGCTCGAAGGCGAAATTGCCGTGGGGGCGCCGTTCGAGATCGTGTCTGGCGCCGAATACGCCATCGCGCCGGGAAAATCCCACACGATTCGTCTCCGCTTCCAGCCCAGGTCGCAAGAGAGCTTCGTCGTGGTCGCGCAGTTGTCCGGCGCGCAAGGCCGAAGCGTGACGCTGCGCGGGTCATCATCCGGAATTGCAATCCTGGGTTGCGCAGCGGGAAGCGGCACACCGAGTTGCGCGCTGCCTGATCTATCCGGCGATATCGCATTGGTCTTGCTAACGTTGATTGCGGTAATGTTCGCGCGTTTGGCGCCGGCGATTACTTCGAAGCGCTAGTCAGTCCATCGGCTACGTAGCTTCGTCATCCAAAGTACGCGCCGTCGCGCCATGAGCCCTTGCTCACCCGAGTTCATTGCCGATGACGGAAATCGGAAAACGTATTCAGCGAGTCTGCGATGGCGATCTCGGCCGGATGCTTGCGAGCGCCGGATTCGAGCGGGATACGCGAACGTGGCGCCGTAAAACGTCTAGTTGCATTCATGTCGTCGATTTACAGGGAAACAAGCACAACCGTGACGGCAGAGGAGCATTCACGATCAACCTTGGCGTGTATTTTCCTGTAGTACGAGAGTTCGAGCAACTCCCAGGGGAACGATTGCATCCGTCCCCGATTGAAGAACCCAATTGCCAAGTAAGAAGCTTTGGGGAACACATGCCGCAAGGGAAGTATACGGCGTGGCAGATTGAGCCTGAAACTGACCTCGAGCAACTCTCGTTGCACGTCGCGCAAGCGATCGAGACCTACGGTTTTCCATGGCTGGAAAAGTACTCCGACCTACAA
>JBGTJY010000656.1:0-2673 GCA_041744855.1 Candidatus Hydrogenedentales bacterium | reverse complement strand
ACCATTCGGTCCAGAAGGCCCGCAGGGTCAACCCCAGGAGCCGTTCAGGCAGCGGGGAAGCGGTTCAGGATTCCTAATTTCCGCTGACGGCTATATCTTGACGAACAACCACGTAGTCGGCGGCGCCGATGAGGTGAACGTCCGAATGGACGACGGCCGCGAGTTCGAGGCGAAAGTAATCGGAACGGACCCGGACACGGACGTAGCGATCATCAAAATCGACGGCCAGAATCTGCCGTTCCTCGAATTGGCCGATTCCGATCAGGTCGACGTCGGCCAGTGGGTGCTTGCCATTGGCAGCCCCTTCGGCCTCAATCACACCGTGACCGCGGGTATCGTCAGCGCGACGGGACGTAACCGAGTCGGCATGATGGAGTTCGAAGATTTCATTCAGACCGACGCGGCGATTAATCCCGGTAATTCCGGCGGGCCGTTGGTCGATTTGCACGCGCGCGCAGTTGGCGTAAATACACTCATCTACAGCCGCACCGGCGGCAACATGGGCATCGGATTCACGATCCCCATTAACCTCGCGAAATGGGTCAAGGACCAAATAATTACGCACGGTGAAGTCACGCGCGGATACCTCGGCGTGTGGCTGCAGGACCTCGACCCCGATCTCGCCGCCAGCTTCGGAATGGAAAAGGATCGCCGGGGCGCGCTCATCGGCGACGTGATCGCGGATTCGCCCGCGGAAGATGCGGGACTCAAGCAGGGCGATGTCGTCGTCGATATGAACGGCGCAATCGTGAGCGATGCCAGTGCGTTCCGTAATCGCGTAGCGATGCTTGCGCCGGGTGAAGACATCAATCTCAAGGTTCTGCGCGACGGTTCCGAGAGAAATCTCGCCGTGGAAATCGGCAAGCGTCCCGCGGAAATGGATTCGCCTCGCGCGAATCGCGCCGCGCCGAACTTCGAAGACCTCGGCCTCGGCGTTCAAGAGCTGACCCCCGAGATCGCGCAACAGTTGGGCTTTGAAGACGAAGAAGGCGTCATCGTGACGCGCGTGCGCCAGAACAGCGCGGCGGCAGACGCTGGCATTCAACGCGGCAACTTAATTCAACAGGTCAACCGCGAAGCGGTCTCGAACGTCAGCGAATTTCGCGCGGCGTTGGAAAAATCGCCCGACGACCGGCCCGTGTCGCTGCTCGTAACCGATGCCCGCGGCTCGAGGTTCGTCGCCCTCAAACGTGACTAACTGAGCAGGACCACATAAACCAATTCACCGTTGAATCCTCCCTCAACGGATCAGGCGCCCCAGGTAGCTCGGGGCGCCTGCACTTTTTTCACACGATCGGCGGGTGCGCGGCAAGACTTACTTTTCTTCGGGATCAAGAGTGAGCTTCACTTCGCCTTCCGGAAACCTTGCCGAGACAATCAATTCACCCCCAAGTCCTTCGACGTATTTCGAAAGAGTCTTCAAAAGCATATCGGGTTGATTTTCCAGCTTGGAAATTGCCGCCTGGGACACCCCAAGGAATTCCGCCAGATCGCGTTGCGTCCGATCGATAGCCTTGCGCAAGTCTGACAGCCGAATTTCGCTTAGAAGTAGTTTCGTGCGCAGTTCATTCCGATGACGCCGGTCGCGCGACATCGTGTTCCGGATTTCGCTATAAGGTCGAGCCATCACCGTAAACCCTCTCGTTCGAGTGTGCGCAAATGTGCATCGTAAATTCGATCTGCCTTTGGCACATACTCGTCATACCAACGATCATGTCCGGTTTTATCGCCGCCGATGAGCAGTATCGCGATACGCCTCGGATCGAAAGCGTACAGTATTCGCAAAGGACGTCCTTGATGTTGAATCCGTAATTCGCGCATGTGACCGTATCGAGATCCTGCGATTGCTGAACTGTAGGGATGCCTGAGATTCGTGCCTTCAGCTTCCAGCAGGCCGACGACGGCATCGACGGTGTCCTGCTCCTGTTCAGAAAGTTTCGAAAACCAATCATAGAACTCGTCCGTAAATTCTATCTCGCAGCCCATGACGATTATAATCCGAAAGTTATACAACTTACAAGTTGTATCAAGGCACAGGATTCAGGCGCAACCGAATCCGGTTGGAACGGTGAATCGTCTCGGAAACGCGGGGCGCGTCGCGCCCCGGTGCTACTCGACCGAAGTCCCGCGTTTCGATTTCCGGCTAGCCGTCCCGCCGTTCTCGCGTGGGTGCGAATTCCCGTTGGTGGGTTCGGCCTCGGCCTTGGGTGCTTCTTCCGCTTCCGGGACCGATTCGGTCTCGCTCTTGGCTTCCGTTGACTCCGATGCCTCGGGCTTCGGAGCGTCGAGGTCCAGGTATTTGCATGCGATCTCGGCGGCCTGCAATTGGATCATGTCCGTCGCGCCATTGAGTAATTTGTCGAGGACGACTCGACGGACAGTCTCGCGATCGAGGTTAGTTTGCGGCAACAGGCGCTGTTCCGGCGCGGTCGCAGGTGCAGCGAGGCCCGGTCGTTGCATCGCGCGGATGCACTGCTGGCGCCCGTGTTCAATGTCGGGATTGCCGGGGTATTCCTTCGCGAGCGCATCGAACACGGCGAGCGCCTGCGCGTACCGTTGCGCGTAATAGTGATCGACCGCCTGGCCAAAACGTTGCTTCGCCTCTTCCGACGGCTCATTCGCGCGGTCCCAGGTTGGGCGCCGCGTCACGCCGGGCGGGCGGCGGCGTTCGCC
>JBGTJY010000655.1:0-6977 GCA_041744855.1 Candidatus Hydrogenedentales bacterium | reverse complement strand
GCACTGTCACGACGTCCTCGCCGCGCCCGACCAAATATCGCACGCTGCGGATCGCCGATTCCGCGATAGCCCGAGGTTCCGCGATAGCCCGAGGTTCCGCGATCGTTCGCGGTGCGGACGACACATCAACCTGACGCGCCGTAACGTCGCGGCTAGGCTCCGCCGGACCCGCGATCACGCCGGTCGACGCCTCGACTCGCTGCCCGTGAACCACTTCTGGCTCACGGCCGCGAACTATCGCCGCCTCGCCGTGCAGTGCGAGCGCGCGATGGTTGACGATGTTCTCCTCGTCTGACGCGATCGAAAGGGTTTCCCGGCGAAACTCGATGCCGTCGAGCGCGTCTGGGTCCTGTGCGGGCTCCACCGCAACCGCAGACTGATTCTCGGCATCGGTCGGCTGCTTATTGGACTCCGCTTGCGCGAGCCGATTCCCGCGAACGCTGGCCACCGCCAACGCCCCAAGGTCGGATGCATCCGCCAACGCCGAGGCCTGAAACTGTTCGCGTCCCGACCGAGCCTCAACCGATCGCGGCAGCGGTTGGACTTCACCGGCTAACTCGGACTGGTCCGTCACGGTCAATGCGATGGCCGTTGACTCCTCCGCGGGCGCAACCGTCGCGCCCGGCGCAGCTAACTCCACCGATCCTGAATTCGATTCTCCAGTCAGCGTCTTGGACGAAAGATCAGCGATCGACGGCGCGGCATCATCGACAACCGGCGTGGAATCACTCGCGGCGAGGAGCGCTTCCTTCGTCACGCCGGGCGCAACCTGTGTCGGTAACGTAACGACCGACGCGGCGACTTCCGCGCTGACCGTTCTCTCAGTATCCGCCGCGACCGTAGCCGGATCGGCCTCCTCCGGCGTTTCTACTCCAGATTCAATGTCAGTCGAATCCGCACTCACTTCCTCACCAAGCGTTGGCGTTTCCGCCACTACGTCAGCCGACGCCGACAACGCTTCGAGCAATTCGCCCAGAATTCCGGCGAATTCCCCCTCAGCAGAAGGTGCAACGCCACCAACGGGACTATCAACAGCTACAACCGTTAAAACAGAAGATACATACAAATGTCTCACCTCCTCTCAGAATTCACATGTCTCCCATACGTCACATTCCCCAAACACACCTCTCCCCCAATTGAAACGTAGATTGATCAGAACACCCTCAGCGCCCCGGCGTCTCCGCGCGAGATTTAGTACAACGGCGCCTGCATCGCTTGCACGATTAGGGCGCGTTTGTCCTGGGTAATCGCGTCCAGGATGCCGCCTCGCGTGCGCGGATCGATTTGCCGCAGCAACTCCGAGCTTAGCTCCGGCGCCAGCGCCGCGAGTACTTCCGCGGCCTGCTCCTCGTCCATGTTCGAGATCGAGTCGGCGAGATCTTTCATCCGCGTCGCCTGCTCGGCGTCCAACGTGTCCAATTGCTGCGACAATTGCTCCTGGCGATCGACGATGTCCTCGCTCATCTGCGCCAAATCCGACTCGCGTTGCGCGAGCCGCGATTCCCGTTCTTCGAGTTCCGCCTCCCACGATTGCAGGCGTTCCTGTTCTTACCGCAGACGTTCCGCCAGCGGTCCGACGGGGTCTTTCGGATCGTGCGATTCCTCCTCCGGCGCGCGTCCGAGCAATTGGCCGATTGACGCCATATTGAGTTGCTGGTTCATCGCCATCAGACCAACCACGGAGCCCGCGAACGCGAGCACGATCAGGAACCCTATGAGAAGGATGCGCGCCATAGCTATGATTCTAGACGAGACGCCTCGGCCGTTTCACGCACGCGATGCCGCACACTGGCCGCCTCGTCGCTCAGCCGTTGTTCGCGGCGCCGCTGTTCCGCGTCGAGCGACTCCTGTGTTTTCTCGAGCAGACGCTCCATGGTCTTGCGTCGCTTCATCGCGTCTTCAAGTTTGCTACGCTGCGCCTCGGCCTTGGTTTGCAGCGTCCGAATCTCGGCGTCCTTTTGCACCGCGGTTCGACTCAGATGCCGTTCGTATTGCAAGAAACCCGTGATTTTCGGCGGCTCCGGTCTCCGTCCACTCGCCTGCGACGCCCCTTCGAGGGCCATGCGCTGCTGCCGCTCGATGTCGGCAAGCTCAGTCTCGGCGCGCAACACTTCGCGCTGCGCCACAGCCAGGCGTTGCGCCTCGAGATCCTGCTGCCGTTCGCGCACGCGCAGCAACGAGGAGTAGTGACGCTTTTTCTGTTTATCCAAGCGCCTTCTCCATCGCGCGCGCCGCGTCCTCAATCGACGACGACTCCTGCAATCCCTGCTGCAAAAACGTCCGCAGTTTTGGCATCAATCGCAACGACGTGTCGATATCGGGATTGCTTCCGCGCACGTACGCGCCGATATTCACTAGATCCTCCGCGTCGCGATACGTCGCCAACACGCGGCGCACACTCCGCGCGCTTTCCAAATGATTCGCGGAGACCACGTCGGGCATCACGCGGCTGATACTCGCGAGCACATCGATCGCGGGGTAATGTCCGCGCGAGAACAAATCTCGCGACAGCACGATGTGCCCGTCGAGAATGCTGCGCACCGCGTCGCCGACGGGGTCGTGCACGTCATCGCCTTCGACGAGCACGTTATAGAATCCGGTGATGCTCCCGCGTTCCGATCGGCCCGCGCGCTCGAGTAACTTCGGCAGTAGTCCGTAGACCGACGGCGGATATCCCTTCGTGGTCGGCGGCTCGCCAATCGCGAGACCCACTTCGCGCTGCGCCATCGCGAACCGCGTGACGGAATCCATGATCAGCAACACATTCGCGCCGCGGTCGCGAAACCACTCCGCGATCGCCGTGGCCACATACGCGCCCTTGATGCGGATCAGCGCGGGTTCATCCGACGTCGCGGCGACGACAACCGATCGGCTCAGCCCCGCGTCGCCGAGGTCCGCTTCGACGAAATCGCGCACTTCGCGTCCGCGTTCGCCGATCAGCGCGATGACGTTGACATCCGCGTTTGTGTTGCGCGCGATCATGCCGATCAGCTTGCTCTTGCCGACGCCGCTGCCCGCCATGATCCCCACGCGCTGGCCCATGCCGCAGGTCAGGCACCCGTCGATTGCGCGCACCCCCGTTGACAACGCCTGATTGATCCGCGTGCGCTCCATCGGCCGCGGCGGCGGGGCCATCAATGGAACTTGGGCTTGCGGCTCGATCGGTCCGCCGCCGTCGATGGGTTGTCCGAGTCCGCCGATCACGCGTCCAATGACGCCCTCGCCGACGGAGACTTTCAACGGCGCGTAGGTCGGCACGAGAATGCTGTTCGGGCCGATTCCGTGCGTATCGCCGAGCGGCATCAGCAGCACGCGTCCGTTGCGAAATCCCGCGACCTCCGCCGGCACGCTGACGGTCCGCCGGCGATCCTGAATGTGACACAAGTCGCCGACGTGCATCGCGGGGCCCGTGGCCTCGATTGTCAGGCCGACCAGATTCGTAACGCGGCCATAAATCGGCAACGGGTCGACATTCTGCAGGGTTTCGATTTTCGCTTCGAGGCTCAACGCCGCTGCCACGTTATGATTCCAACCGTTCTAAAATCTGCCGGAGTTGCGCATCGAGCTGGGCGTCGATATACAGCGTCGCGGATTCGGCGATGCATCCGCCGCGCGCGACATCTTCGCTCGGCCGCACATCGAGTTGCTCGATTCCGTCGAATTCTTCCAGCAGCGCGATCCGTTGTTCCTTCAGCGCCGCCAAATCTTGCGGATGCACGCGCAAGGTCACGCGTTCCTGGTCGCAGAGTTTCAGTAGCGCGGCCCGCGCGGTCTCGGTCGCCAATTTCTCGTCCAGCTGCACTTCCCGCCGCAACACCTGCTGCGCCATCGCCCCCGCCAGGCGAACGATCTCGCGCTGGGTCTGAAACAGGAATTCCGCGCGCGCCAGTTTCAATTCTTCCGCCGCGGCATGCAGCACATCGGCCGCTTCGCGTATCGCCGTGTCGAATTGCTGCTTACCGGCCTCGGCGCCGCGCCGCATGCCTTCGGCGTATGCCTCGCGCACCAACTGCTCGGCTTGCTCCCGCGCCTGGGCCAGAACCGCAGCGGGATCGGCGCGGCCGTCCTCGCCGAGCATATCGGGATCGATCGCCTCGAGCGCGCCCCGCTCGTAGGCGTTGATTACCCCATCGACAAGGCCCGTCCCTTTAATTACACGAGGCATAGAGCATCACCACCGTAAGCGATCATCGTTCCCCCGTAACACGGGCTTCCAGCCCGTACCCCAACGGCCAGGATGGCCGTGCTACTTTAGCTCGTTCTCAATTTGCCGGTACCCCGACGGCCAGGATGGCCGTGCCACGTCAAACGATAATCTCGTCCTCGCCGCCGCCGCCCCGGCCTTCCACGATCAGCTCGCCGGCTTCTTCCAATCGGCGAATCACCGCCACGATCTTCTGCTGCGCCTCGTCCACATTGCGCAAGCGCACCGGGCCCATGAATTCCATTTCTTCCTTGATCATTTCGCGCGCGCGCTCGGACATGTTGCGCAGAATCTTGTCTTTCACTTCCTCGTTGGTCGCCTTCAGGGCAAGCGCCAAATCCTTCGACTCGATCTCCCGCAATGCCTTCTGAATTCCGCTGTCGTCGACGTACGTGATGTCGTCGAACGTGAACATCAAGCGCCCAATCTCGTCGGCCAAGTCCGGATCGGTCTCCTCGAGCTGGCTCATGATCGCTTTTTCCGTCGCGCGATCGACGCTGTTCAGAATCTCGGCGACTTCCTTCACGCCGCCCGCGAAGGTGAATCCCTGGCTGAACACGGACGCCATCTTCCGCTCGAGCACGCGCTCGACTTCGCGCACGACTTCCGGCGGCGTGCGTTCCATCGTGGCCACGCGCCGCACTACGTCCGACTGCACATCCTGCGCGAGCGACGACAAGATGATCGCGGAAGTCGCCGGCGGCAAATGCGCGAGAATGAGCGAAATCGTCTGCGGATGTTCGTCCTGAATGAAACTCACGATTTGCGATGGGTCCGCCTTCTTCAAAAACTCGAAGGGGACTTCCTGCAGACTGCTTTGCAATCGCGTCAGAATTTCGATCGTGCGCTCGGGACCAAATGTCTTTTCCAACAAATTCCGCGCATAGTCGAGTCCGCCGTGGGTCACGAATTTGTTCGCGACGGCCATTTCGTAAAACTCGTCGATGACGTTCGTGCGCAGGTCCGGCTCGACGAGATCGAGTCCGCTCAGCGACAAGGTCAAGTCCTCGACTTCGTCTTCGGACATCGCGCCCATGACGCGGCTCGCAGCATCCGCGCCGAGGCTCGCCAATAAAATCGCGGCCTTTTGTCTCCCGGGTATTTGCGATATGTCCCGTTTTTCGGTCGGCATCTTCTATTCTTCTTGCGCCATCCAGCTACGCAACAATGCCGCGACGGCTGCGGGGTCTTCACGCGATAGCCGTTCGACTTCCGAGGCAATTTCCATTCGCCGCATGTCTTCTTTCGTCGCCTCGGGAATTTCGACCGCCTCTTCCTCCTGCGCAGCCGGCACGACCAACGCTCGCCGCATGAAGAACCGTATGACCAAAAACGCAGCGAGGATCAGAAATCCCTGCATCACGAACAGCAACGTGCGATTCTGGTACCAAGGGGCCCCCGCGGTCAACGGCGTGACACCGGCTAATGCGAGCCGTTCGCCCGGGAACGGCACGTGCTCAACCGTGACGACAGTGTCGGTCGCCGCGCCCGACACCGCGCTCGTCGCGAGCGATTCGATCGTCGACAGGATCTGCGGCGTCGGCGCTTGCCGAACCACGGTCACTTCGCCGTTCGCGTCCGTCTGCTGGACGTCAACCTCTCCCACGACCACTGCGAGGCTGATTCGCTCCAATGCCCCCGGCGGCGTCATCGTTCTCGTATCGGTCCAGCCCGGTTCGCGATTCTCCGTCAACTCCTCGACTTTCGACGTCGTCCGCAATCCGCCCGGCAAGACCGTCCCTTCTGGAATATTCGCGATGGCACCGGGCGCGCCCTCTGGCGGGGCCTCCTGCGTAGTCATATCGGTAGTTGTCTCGAGACTGCTGATGACCTCGCCCTCGGCCAATTCCCGCTGTTGACGTTCTACGGTGTCCCAGTCGACCTGCACGCTCGCGGTCACAATCGCGTTGTAGCCCATCGTGTCCAAGGCCTGGAGCACTTTGTTCTGGAAGTGCGCTTCCCAGGCAGCCTGCGTGTCGCGCCGGTCACTCGCTAACGACACTGCAGCGTCCGATTGCGGTCGTTTCAGCCAATTTCCTTGCGTGTCGGCGACGCTGATGTTTTTCTCGTTCAAGTTGTGCCCGCCATACGCGGCCACGGTGTGCAACACTGCGGCGATCTCTTCATCGGAAATGGATCGCCGCAACGCCAAAATGACCGACGCCTTCGAGGGCTTCTGCTCCGAACGGAACAACTGATCGCGCGCTTCGCTGATGTGCACGGTCGATCCCACGACGAAATCGAATTGATTCAGCGCCCGTGTCAATTCGCCGTTCAATGCGCGCATGTAGTTCGTGTCTTGCAGCCACTTGTTCGTCATCAACGACTGCGTGTCGAAAATCTCGAAGCCGGGAATCGTCCCCTGGCCGCGCGGGATGCCCTGACCCGCGAGGTCGACCCGCGTGCTCCCTGCTTGCTGCGCGGGCACGTTGATTTGGCGTCCGCCGTCGCGGAGCTGATACGGGATGCCATTCTCGGCAAGATACTCGACGACGCTATCCGACTCCGCCGGATCGAGGCGGGTATACAACGTGATGTATTGCGGCTGGCTGCCGAACAGCATCACGCCGCCCAGTATCAACGCCGTCAGCAACGCGGCGAGACCGATCTGTATACGCGCGCTGACAGACAGGCGGCGCCAGGCCTCGGCTACCCCCGTCGCTAACTGCCGCAAAAATTCGAACACGGCTCGACCTCCGCGCTTTCGGACGCGTGGTGAAGCGATTCAAGTGTCAACTCCGCACGGCGCCGCGGCGATTCTCTACGGATCACC
>JBGTJY010000654.1:0-6096 GCA_041744855.1 Candidatus Hydrogenedentales bacterium | reverse complement strand
GCGTTCCCTTCGGACAGAACAACGTCGGCGATGAGGCCATCCTTGCTTGCGGCGTGCGTATTCTGCGCGAGGTCCGTCCCGATTGCCGCATCACGGTGGCGACGAACGACGGCCCGGCAACGGCGAAAAAACTGGGCGTCGAGACCACGCCGCTCCTGGGTTTCAAAGGGCGGAGACAGACGGCGCCGGATGAATGGGACCATATCAGCGACACGATTCGCGCGCACGACGTCTTTTTCTGGTGCGGCGCCACGGGCCTGAGCGATTACCCCGAGATTCCGCTCGAGATGGTGCGGCTCGCCAAGGACGCCGGCAAGACGGCGATCGTGTGGGGCGTTGGAATGAACGATTCCTTGAATCCCGTCAAGTATCGGTTGCGGAAAGGGCCGCGGCTTCGGGTCTTGGAAACGATTCGTGTGCTGACGTTCGGCTTGATTGATGCCGTACGCATGGAGGAGGAGCGGCGCGAGGAGCGCGCGCGGGATATGGCGCGCGAAGAACTCGAGCGCGCGGACTCGCTCGTTGCGCGCGATCCGGAGTCGCGGGACGAGATCGCGTTGTGCGGCGTGCGGCGAGAGATCGTCGTTGGGGCGGATTCCGCGTTGATACTCGAGCAATCGAAGATCGAGGACGTACCGCTGACCGACAGCGTGAAAGCGCTGTTGGATTCGCCGCGGAAAAAAGTGGGCGTGTGTATTTCCGCGCAGCGCGCCGTGACGGACGATTCAGGCCTTGTCGGGTTTGTCGATGGGTTGATTGCGGTCGGCATCGATGTTTTTTTCTTGCCGATGAATCCCGAGACGGACCGCGCGTTAATGGAGGGGATTTGGGCCAAGCTCAAAGATCGCGAGCGCGCGGTCGTGGTCGAGGCCGTGCGGGAGCCGGAAGATGTATTGGCGCTTGCCGAGCGAATGAACGTGATCGTCAGCAGCCGGTTGCATCTGCTTATTTTTGCGTCGATTGTGCATGTGCCGATTGTGGGTATCGGTCGAGGCTCGAAGGTGGACAACTTCCTGCGTCCGTATGGGCTGCGGCCGGCAGGGACCGTGGAAGAGTGCGATTTCGCGCATCTGGAGGGAGAGACGCGGCGATTTTTGGAGGACGCGGTTGCGTTTCGGGAGCGGAGCGAGATAGTGCGCGGAGAATTGTTAGGGCGATTGGACATGGCGAAGGCGCGACTTCGCGAAGCTCTGTCCTAATACCTACCGCGAAAGTTTAACTAGAGGCTATCCCGAAACTTCATTTTCGGTCATTCTGAGCGCGAGCGAAGAATCTCGTCGAGCCATTTATTGCGAACATCCTGGGACGGAGATTCTTCGCGCGCTCAGAATGACGGGCTCTTGGGTTTTGGGACAGCTTCTAGACGTCGCAAATACGTACGCCCTGGGTGAGCGATTCAAGCGGATCCCGTGCCGGGATGAATTCTTGGCCGAGGTAACCGGTGTAGCCTGTGGCGAGAATGGCCTCGATGATGCGCGGGTAATAGAGCTCCTGGGTTTCGTCCAACTCATGCCGCCCCGGCACCCCGCCAGTGTGGTAGTGGCCGATGTGTTCGTGGTATTTCTCGATCGTCGCGATGACGTCGCCTTCCATGATTTGCATGTGGTAGATGTCGTAGAGAAGTTTGAAACGGGGGCTTCCGACTTCTTGAACGACGGCGACGCCCCACGGCGTTTTGTCGCATTGGTAGTCTTTGTGGTCGCGTTTGCTGTTGAGCAATTCCATGCAAACGTTCACGCCGAGTTGTTCCGCGAGCGGCATGATGCGCTTGATGCCCTGCGCGCAGTTGCGGATGCCTTCGTCGTCGGGCAGACCCTCGCGGTTGCCGGAGAAGACGATCATGCTGGGAAGTCCCGCGGCCGCGACCTTGGGAAGCATCTCTTCGGATTTGGCGACAAGCGCGTCGTGATCCTGAGGCCGATTCCAACCTTTTGAAATGGTGGTGGGGCCGTTGGCCATCGCGCAGGTGAGCCCCGCTTGCTGGACGATGGGCCACTCGTCCTCGTTGAGAAGCTCGATCGACTTGAGTCCAATTTTCGCCGCGTGTTGGGCGAGGTCCGGCAAAGGAACGCGTTGGTAGCACCAGCGGCAGACGGATTGTTTGATGCGGCCTTTTAATGGAGACGCGGCTGAATCTTGCGCGGCAGCGGTTGTCGAAGCGATGAGGCCGGCTGCGCCAGCGAGCGCGGTGATGGCGGTGCGGCGGGTGATGTCGTTTTGGGTTGTCATCGGGGGGCTCCTTAGGGTCGTGAGATTATCGGAGTTTCGGAGCCGGAGCGCAACGGCCGGGCTGGAATTTGCACGATTGGCGTGAGTGTGTTCCAATCGGCCTCATTCATGCTGGAGGAACGTAGAGCACGCGACACGGAGGGCGCCATGAGACGAATCGCTGCAATTCGTGGGCTAGCTTGTCTGGGGTTGGCTCGGCTTGGGTTGTCTTGTCTTGGGTTGGCTTGGCTCAGCGTTGGGGAAGCAAGTGGCCAGGCCGCGAAGGGTGGCAATCCATTCGGCACGAACATTTTTCCATCGAGCTACAGTGTGGAAGCTACGGCGTCGGCGGATACCCCGCCGCTTATCCACGACGATGACTTTGACACCGATGTGCAGAATCCCGCCGAAGCGTCGTTTGTCGCGTCGTCGAGCGTGACGGCGGCGTCGACAAACGCGGGCGACTCGGCGGAATCGACCGCGGACTACTCGGTGAGTTTCGTTCTCGACACGGAGACGGGGATGTTGTCGGGGACGGTCACGGCCTCGATCGACGGTACTGCTATGAACAGCGATACCAACGAGTCTTCCCCCATTGCCGAGCCGCGGGTATCGTTCGAATCGCGAATCGTCATTGAAGATGCACCGGCGACGTTGCAATTGTTTGGACCAGCGGCGGCATCGGGTATGCCGCTTCCGTCTCTCGGATGCGTTCGGGTTGAGCTGATCAATTCGGAGGGTGTTGCGTTCGACCGACTCGTTTGCGGCGAAGGCGGTCCGAGTTCTGATGACATCGAGGTGTCCATCCCTCTTGAGCCCGGGGGTTACACGCTTCGGATTCACATCAGCGGCGAGGCGTATTTCGACGACGACGAGGATTTGGGATCGGCTTTTTGTTCAGCGAGCTTGAGTCTGGATGTGATGATCGTCCCCGCCGAAGGCGCGGACATCACGTGGGTTTCGACGGAGGACGGGGATTTCGACAACGCGGAGAATTGGGACCGGGCGCGCGTACCCTCGAGCGCGGATACGGCGCTGTTTGCATCGGACGGTCTGTACGACGTCCTATTCAATTCGAGCGAATCATCGCGGCGTGCGTTGATCGACGATACTCTCGTGCGGTTCGTGGGCGGGAGCTACGTGCTCGGCGGCGGAACGGAAACGGAGCCGTCGCTGGTGATTGGACACGACAGCACGGGTTCGGATGTTCTGGCGATCGTCGGGAATCAACTTTCGAGCGTGTTCGCGTCGATCGGTCACGCGGTAGGGAGCGATTCGACGGTTGGCGTGATTGACGGCGGTACCTGGAACAACTCGGCGCGGCTCGTTGTCGGGCGATCTGGCGTGGGCTCGCTGGACAACGGGATCGATGGGAGCGGACGCATCGCGACGGGCGAGCTTCGCATCGGCGAGAACGCGCAGTCGACCGGCACGGTCGATGTTTATCGGACGACGGTGAAGCAGGGAGTCGGCGCCGTGCTCGTAGCGGGCGCGACGGCGGTGGGGTATTTCGGCCAGGGGACGTTGACGGTCCACGACGCCGAAATCGAGACGGGTCAGACGTCGATTGGCGCTCTGTTCGGTTCTCGGGGTGAAGTTGTGCTTGACGGGGCGAACGGCAGCTCGCGTTGGGTCTTTGGCGGCGAGCTGCGCGTAGGCGATCAGGGCGACGGTGTGCTCAGCGTGCGATCGGGCGCGGTGGAATCGCTCGCGACGGATCGGGTCGTGGTCGGGTTCCTCGAGGGTTCGACGGGACTGGTGACACTCGATGGGTCGGATGCGCGGCTACAGACGTTTTCAGAGATTGCAGTGGGGACGGAAGGCGAAGGCGACGTACAGGTGCGGTCGGGGGCTTCGGTGAGCGGATCGGCGCTGATCATCGGTCCGTCGGCGGGACCCGGGGAGGGAATCGTGACGGTTTCGGGATCGGAGACGGACGGCGCCGCGACGACGTTCTCAACCATCACCGTCGACGAGGATCTCAGCGTGGGTGCGGGCGGTGCTGGGACACTGACCATCGACGGTGGCCGGGTGTTTGCGGACAGTGCGGACTTGGGGACATTCGCGTCGGGAAATGCGACGGTCGACGTATCCGATGGGGGAATTCTCGAGATAAGCGGCGCGCTCCGTATTGGAGAATCCGCGCCGCCGGCTATAGCCGGAACTGCAACAGTCAAGATTGTGGCGGGCAGCGATCCATTTTCATTCGTGATCGCGGACAGCGTCACGATGGAAGCGGGAAGCTCCGTTCATGGAAATGGCGGCGTCTTGCGGGCGGCAAATGGTTTCACGAACAACGGCGGAACCGTCGGCGCGGGCATAACGGTGGACGCGAAACAGGGAGGCGAACTCGGGCCGCTGATGATCGACGGCGATTTCACGATGACGGATGGCGTGATCGAAATCGTAGCGTCGGGACTTGGGGACGGCGAATTCGGCGCGTTGCAGGTTTCAGGCGATGCGGACATTCAGTCCGCGGAGGTCCACTTCGTGTTTGCGGATGGCTTCGCGCCGCGGACGGACGACGTTACTCCGTTCCTGATGGTGGAAGGCGATTTGAACATCGGGACGTTGTCGCAGAGTTACGAAGGGGTCGCAGACGGTTTCGAGTTTGAAATTGAAACCGAGGGCGGCATGCTGGTGTTCAGGGCGCTGAACGACGCGGAGCGCGACGACATGATGCCGGGGCCGGGTTGCGCCTCGTCCGGGAGCGGTTCGAACGTACGCGGCGGGACCGCAGTCATGCTGATTATCGTCGCCGCGATTGCTTGGAGGTTTGGGTCGAGCAGAGCGCATCGGCGAGTGGATTGAGGGTGAAACCGACGGGTCGCCGTCTGTGAAGAACGTGGACGAGATGAATCGGCCTCAGCCCCTTTGGAGAAATGAAAACGCAGGCGGCGAGGAGGGCGCGATCATGAGACCCCAAGTATTCTGTGGCGTCGTTTTAGCGACGAGGAGCGGTCTCGAAGATAATCGCAGCCGAGGGTAACGCGCAGGGCCGCTGAAGCAAGCCCCGAATGAAACGGAGGTCCCTCCATGAGCACAAAGGCCGTATGTCTGATTGGGTGGTTTCTGGCAGTTGACGCGGCATGGAGTGAATCCGCAAAAGGGGGCAACCACTTCGGATTGCCGATTGCGCCGAGAGACTACTCCTCGCAATTTTTCCTTGACGTGGACGCCGCCGGCAATGTGGACAGTGAATCTCGCGGCATGTTCCAAGCTGCGACGGAGGCGGTGTTCGCGGCGACGGATTCGGAAACGGTGACGGAGTCGGCGGGGGGAGTCTCAAGTTCTGGAACAGCAGATTACGCCGCGATGTTTTCACTGGACCTCAACACGAGCGTATTAACCGGCTCGTATTCAGCTCAGACCAGCGCCGTCGTGGACAACAGTACCGGTAGTCCGCAACGTTACAGCGCAGAGTACACCGTAGACTTCGAGTTGCACTTCGGAGTGGAATCCGAGAGCGCCACCATACAAATTTTCGGTAGCGGCAGTGCGTCCGAAGCCGGCGGCGCCGCCAACGCAAACGTTGCAGTACTGCTAGAAGGCGACACCGAGTTCGAACTGCTCATCATGCCCAGCAACGGCACGGAGTCGCGCACGATCGGCGAAACGCTGGAGCTGGGTCCCGGCTCCTACTTCCTGCGGTTTCTGTTAGAAGGCGAGGTTTTCTCGAGCGAAAGCAACGATGCATCGGTTAATGCCGAATCCGAACTAAGCATCAATGTGACGATCACGCCGAGCGACACGGCGCAGACGATTACGTGGAATACCGATGCGGACGGAGGCTTCGATCAAGCCACAAACTGGGACCCGCAGCTAGTGCCTGGTTCGGCTCAAACGGCCATCTTCGATCGCGACGCCAACTATACGGTCACGATCGGC